>JBCCCJ010000131.1:0-8695 GCA_039033615.1 Bacteroidota bacterium | reverse complement strand
CCAGTGACCCGATTGCTCCCACTGACGCACATCCATCAGCTGCGGGGTCTTGATCTCGCGATAGCCGCTCGCGTCCATCTTGCGGCGCATATAGGCCTCCAGCTCGCGCCAGATGCGATAGCCCTTGGCTGGATCTTCGGCATCGAAGCAAGGAATCCGTGGAATTGAACCAGGATCAATTGGATCGTTTCTACGCCCGCACTTACACCTGGGAACTCGATGTGGAAATCGTGTGGAAAAGTTGGCGGAAGATCGGGGCTTCCTGAAAACAGGTTGCAGCAGAGGTAGATCCGAATTGAATTCGGATTACTGGCCCTCACTCTGCACCTTCTCCCTCACCCGTTGCAAACGCGCGAGAGCGGTTTTTCTCTTTACCCCACTTCAATCACGATGCGGTCTCCTACTTTCAGGCTCGTTCGCGTTTCGATGCCATGTTGAGACAAATGCTTCCGCAACGCCTCGGGGTTCAGATCTTGGGGTAATTCATTGGGGAGAATCCGTGCGGAGGCCGCCAGATGAATCGGTCCTAAATCAGCTTCTTTCGGCGACTGAGTAGAAGAAGTATTCACTACGCAAGAGAAAAGTTGGTCTTGGAGAGAGTCAGCCTCGAATATGAGCTGCTCGTTCAGGGTAATTCGACAGGTTTTCATGAGGAAGAGGAATTAGCAGCCTGGGCAAATAATTTCAACGCACGAGGATCCATGGCAGTTGGATCAGCGACCAACTCCCCTGCGGAAGAAATGCTGACCAAGTCATCAGTTTCTACTACCCGAATTTCCAACTGAAAAGGGGGCGTGAGAGATTCCTCTATCCACTTAGCCATCGGGATTTGCATCAGCGCCTTAAGGTGCTCGATTTGCTCAGCTTCGGTTTGAGTTGAAGGCGGCTCTATGCCCGCTTTAGTCTTCCCAATAGCGAGCAAACTGACCTGATCCTGACCAGGAGCTTTGGTCAGAGTAATCGAAAGCACTCGCTCAGCTTCGGGAAGGCCCATCCGGCAGAGGAATACTTCATTGCAGAATACATCGAAAGCAATCATATATCAGAGAGTTTGTAAAAGAAGCTACTCATTTCCGCTCTGATTTCCAAGACAATCATTGCTTCTCGACCCCTTGAGAAACCCGCTTTCTGACAGCAGAACAAGGATTTACCAGCTAAAAAATCACTATTCCGCCTAAAGAAGTAGAGCCGAATTGCATTCGGACTCACTGACCTGATGGCGCTTGCCATTCCCAAAAAGCTAACAACTCCACGCTCACGCGTTTACAACGGGTGAGCGTGGAGGATCAAGAAACCCTTGATTTACATCGACCAGCCTTCACGGTACTTCCGGCCTACAAATTGATTGGCCTCTTTGAGGTTGGTGATTTCCATCTTTGCTCCGTCCCACAGGAGTTTCTTGCGGCCAAAATAATCAGCTCGTCTTCCTTCCCCTTTGCGGAGGGTATAGCTGCGGATGGCCAGATTGCCCATCAAGACCGTTTCATTTAAGGGACCGGCATAATCAAATGAAGAAGTCAAGGCCTTGTGCTCCTTGCTGTCAAAGCCAGCTTTACACGCTTGAGTCCAGGAAACCTGGTGTCCAAATTCTGGCAACTCCACGTTGGGATTGTTCGATTGAAAATCTTTGGGCATGGTTAGCTTGGTACCATCATTCAGATAGACTTGAGGATGGGTACCATACACCGAACAGGTCATGATGCCTTTTTCGCCGATCATGATGACGCCATTGGCTCCGCTTGGCTCCCCCAACCAGTCAGAAGCAGGAATCAAATCTGGATGCGCGGGGCGAATACCCCCATCGCTCCAGGTCATTTTCATAGGAATGGGATTCTTTTCCGAAGCAGGAAAGCTGATGGTAGACATGGAAGAAGGCGGACACACCTCTGGAATGTACTCCGGCGTCCAATCTTGGGTAAATACCTGTCCCACACTGCATTCTACGTCCGTCGGATAGCCCAATCCCAATACCCGGAACGGAGGATCAATGATGTGGCAGCCCATATCACCGAGGGCACCAGTTCCGAAATTCCACCAACCGCGCCACTTGAAGGGATGGTAGAGGGGATGATAGTCCACAAATTCCGCAGGGCCAATGAAGAGATCCCAATCTTCGGCACTGATCTGCTCCGGTAAAGCTGGTTTTTCGGTCGGAACGGGAATTCCCTGGGGCCAGACCGGTCGATTGGTCCAACAGTGGACCGTATGCACGTTTCCGATCAATCCTTCATCAAACCACTGCATCATTTGTTCCTGACCAGGATTGGAAGCTCCCTGATTACCCATCTGAGTTACCACTCGCTGTTTCCGAGCTGTTTCGGTCAGCATACGAGTCTCAGCAATGTTGTGGGTCAAAGGTTTTTGCACGTACACGTGCATCCCCAATTCCATGGCTGCCATAGCCGCTACCCCATGGATGTGGTCAGGTGCCGAGATGGTCACCGCATCTATGGTGTCCTTCATCTCTTCCAACATCAGCCGATAGTCTTTGTAAAACTTGGCATTGGGAAAACTCTTGGTAGAATCCCCAGCGCGGTTGACGTCGATGTCAGCCAATCCGACCACTTCTTCCGTACCATCATTGAAGGCGTTTCGGATATCAGAGCGCCCTTTGCCACCAGCCCCAATCGCAGCCAGGGCCAGTTTATCGCTGGGAGGGACATAGCCACGTCCGAGGACATGGCGAGGAACAATGGTGAATCCCGCCGCAGCTAAAGCAGAATTGCGTAAGAAGGATCGACGATTGAGGTTGTTAGGAGTAGGTTTGTCAGCCATTTTGTAATAGATAAAAACTTCGAATTGAAAAAGACAGAGAAGCCCTAGTGCTTTGTCAACTACTGATTGATGGGTATTTGCTGGGTATTTTTCTGCATCTCCGCGTTGAAAAATCTTCGCTTGGCCCGCCAAACTCAGATTTTTCGCCTTGATCTGCAAAAAAAATCCCCTGCCATCTACCCATCACTTATCAATTGACAAATCACTAAAGTCGAATGGAAGAGAAAGATACCGAATTCTCTTTTTCCTTGCTTGGGCTAATGATTTCCGAATCCAAGAGTTGCTCGTCGGAGTCCCCTTATGAATCTGAAGAAGAAAGCGTATTTTCGTGCAAAGGCAGGTAGAACACCCAAGCGAGGGAGCGGATGCCGGTCTTTGAATGGAGAGGCTCCAACTGCCATTCTGTTTGCCTTTTCCTAGCGATTCGAATAAGCATGCTGTATCAATGAAGCATCTCTCTTCTCTGTTCCTTTCTGGTTTGTGCTGGCTAATCCTCTCTAGCGGTTCTCAGCTCCTGGCTCAAAACCAAGCCAATTGTCGATTAAAAAAAGCGGACTTGCGGCCCATCATTGCGCGCTTCAATCCTTTTTTTGCGGACCATACTTGGGATCAGGAAAACCAAATGGAAATGGCTCGCTTGGGAGAAGGTCGGCTTCTCCTGATCACCCAAGACGGCTGTAAACGGCATCACATCACCTTCACCCTCATCCTAGATCCTTCAGAGGTTGATCAGGTCTCGCGAGATTTTTGGATTCAGGAAGTGAAGGCCTTGATGCACAAAGTATATTGGGAACAGACGGGATATGAAGCTTTTGGAGAAGATTTCGAAACCGCTTTTGTGCAGAAATTTCAAATGTATGGGGTCAATCGGCGTTTCAATTTTCCGGTGGGGACGCGTAATTACATCTGCGAATTGCTCTATGATCCCACTCGAGGAGCAAGAATCAACCTCGAAATGGTCAGCTTTCTCTTCAAGGAAAAAATTCAGGAACGGCGGCGTGGAATCCCCGAAGATCAGGACGATGGCTGGTTGGGGACCCGAAAGGATGGGCATTGACCTTGCTCGACACGCTTGATAAATCAGGAAACACGCATCAGGAAAAGAATCATCCGTTCAGGGAGACAGGTCTGGAAAGCCAGGTGCAAACCACTACTTTCCAGGAGGAAGTAATTAGGTACATGAAGATTCTATGTTGGGTAACTTTCCTTTTTTTGCTCCTTTGGGGAGGGGTGCTGGTAGGACAAATGCTGGAGGAACCGCCCGAAATCATCATCTCACATGCGGGAGAAGGAAACAAATTGGCGGCCGTTCAAATCTTCTTGTTGGCAGGGGAACTGCCAGAAGTAACCGTCCTCCAGCAAGGGCAAACCAACCGCAACGGCACATTCTTGCTTCCTGCTGATTGGCGATCTGCTCATTACCTCTTGATTCAACACCCTGGCTTTGAATCCATTACCTTCCCGGTCTCAGAGCTGAATCCTGGTCCCAATCCTTTTGCGCTGGCCCCTCAGTCTTATACGATGGAAGAGGTGGTATTCTCTGCGGGTAAATTCAAAGAATCCCAGAAAGAAGTCGCCCAGAAGATTGCCGTGATTTCCGCGCAAGACATCCGCTTTCGAAATCCTCAAACCTCTGCGGATCTATTGGCCCAACAAGGGGAAGTCTTTGTCCAGAAAAGTCAGATGGGAGGCGGAAGTCCAAATCTGAGAGGCTTCGAGGCCAACAAAGTCTTGCTGGTCGTCGATGGGGTTAGGATGAACAATGCCATTTATCGCTCGGGGCATTTGCAAAATGTCTTAACTGTCGATCCCGCTTTGGTAGAACGTACCGAAGTACTCTTTGGGCCTGGCTCGGTGATCTATGGCAGCGATGCGCTGGGGGGCGTGATTCATTTGTACACGCGCAAGCCGACCTTGTCCAATGGTTCCGGCACTGCCTCTGAAGTCAACTTCACGACGCGCTATGGCTCAGCCAATCAGGAAAAGCACTTCCATGCAGATGTGAATGTGGGAAATCAACGCTGGGGCAGCCTGACCAGTGTTTCCGTAACGGATTTTGGGGATTTACGGACCGGAAAAAACTGGATGGGTACTCCCGTTGAGAGTTGGTTGAAAGATTCGCTCATCCGTAGGGTAGGGGAGCAAGATGAAATCATTCCCAATGAAGATCCATACGTTTTTTTGCCTACCGCTTATCGCCAAATTGACTTAGGACAAAAATTGCTGTTCGTTCCCGGAGAACATATTCGACACGAGCTCAACGTCCAATTCTCCACTTCTACCGATATTCCTCGCTATGATCGGCTCTCTCAAACCCAGGAAGGTCGCCTTCGCTTTGCGGAATGGAATTACGGTCCCCAAACCCGCTTTCTCTCCGCTTACACTTTATCCCTCCAACAACCAACGAGCTGGTATGATGAATTCAAACTGGTTGGCGCCTACCAATACATCCAAGAAAGCCGACACAATCGGTCCTTCCAGAGTGATTGGCGATCTCATCGAATGGAGCAGCTCAATATTTTCAGCCTGAATCTAGACGCCACCAAACGGCTTGGTCGTCGGCATCAAGTCGGATATGGTGCGGAAGGCTTCTGGAATGGCGTTCAATCCACCGCGGAAACCGAACACCTGCTCACCGGGCAACTGCTTTCCCTGGATACCCGCTATCCCGACGGAGGCAGTCAGTACCAATCAGTAGCCGCTTATCTGACCCACAAATGGAAACTCAGCGAGCGTTGGCAACTCAGTCAAGGCTTGCGATGGAGTGTGGTTCAATTACAGTCCCAATTTGTCGATACCAGCTTTTACCGATTTCCTTTTACTTCGATTCAGCAGTCTTCCTCTGCGCTCAGCGGACAACTCAGTGGGGTGTATCGGCATCCCAATGGCTGGCAATTCCGCACCCAATTGGTCAATGGGTTTCGAGCGCCAAACTTGGATGATGTCGCCAAAGTATTTGATTCCCAGCCAGGCAATGTCGTGGTTCCCAATCCCGATCTCAAACCCGAAATGGTTTATTCCTTTGAAGCGGGCCTGAAAAAAAATTGGGGAGGCCGCTTGGAAATGGGACTCACAGGATTTGGTACTTTCTATGACAATGCCATTGTGGTTCGTCCGCTGACGGTGAATGGACAAGACTCGATCCTGTATGAAGGCGTGCTCAGTCAGGTGCAAGCCAACGTGAACGCGCAGCAAGCCTATTTTGCGGGCTTTCACCAGTCGATTCAAGTTCTGTGGCCCCATTGGAAGCTGTTTCACACTGTTTCTTGGACCTATGGGCAAGCGATAGATGGAGATGGCTCTGACAGCAGCGTGCCGATGGATCACGTTCCGCCTTTGTTTGGGCGAGGGGGCGTACAATTTCACCAGGATGCTTGGCGCATCGAAGGAAATCTGGTCTACCAAGCACAAAAGCCCATCGAACGCTTCAGTCCCCGGGACCTCAACAATCTCTTTTGGGCTACTCCCGAGGGCAGTCCCGGCTGGTGGACCCTCAACTTGAAAGCTGAATATCAATGGACGAACCGTTTCATGCTGCAAGCGGGCGTAGAAAACCTATTTGATCGACACTACCGTGCTTATTCCTCTCGAATTTCGGCGGCGGGAAGAAATCTGTATCTTGCAGTCCGAATGCAATTTTAAGATTTCCTTCTATGTTTCTCCGCTTGACTGTCGGTATCACTATGCTGTTTCTCCTTAGTTGTGGGCCTCAAGAAGAAGCTCCTCAAACCATTGACGTTCAAGGGCATCGAGGCTGTCGAGGTCTGCTGCCAGAAAACACCATTCCCGCATTTTTGAAAGCACTTGACATCGGGGTGCACACCCTAGAGTTGGATGCAGTGATCACGCAGGACAAACAGGTGATTGTTTCGCATGAGCCTTATATGTCTCACGAAATCAGCACCACGCCTGAAGGCGAATTGGTGAGCGAGGAAGACGAGAAATTTCACAACATCTACCAGATGACAGCGGAACAGGTGCAAACCTATGATGTAGGTCTGCGGCCTCACCTTCGCTTTCCCAATCAGGAAAAAATGGCGGTACACAAGCCCTTGCTCTCGGAGGTGATTGCCGCCGCAGAAACTGCGCAAGCTGCCGCAGGTCGTCCCGCCGTTCGCTACAACATCGAAACCAAGTCTCAACCTCAACGAGACTCCGTTTTTCACCCTGGCCCAGAAGAATTTGTGGATTTGCTGGTGGAAGTGATGGAAGCAGGGGGCATCCTGGAACGAAGCACCTTGCAATCTTTTGATGTGCGGACGCTACAGGTGGCCCACACCAAATATCCAGAACTGGATTTGGTGTTGTTGGTGGAGAACCAAATGAGTCTGGAAGAAAATCTGGAATTGCTCGGATTTGTGCCGGAAGTGTACAGTCCCTACCTCGAATTTGTGGATGAGCAGATGGTGAAAACCTGTGCAGCAAAAGGCATGGCCCTCATTCCCTGGACGGTCAATGAAGCTACCGACATTGACCTGATGCTGAAACTAGGCGTGGATGGCATCATTTCTGACTATCCGGATCGGGTCATGAAGGCACTTTGATCCATTCCCAAAATGATGGTTCGGTTTTGTCTAGAAAAACCCTAACTTGAATGTAACAGGATGAATCCTACCCCAACTCCTTTGGGAGTAATCATCCACCTATTACCAATACCCTCTTCAATTTGACTGAATGACCAAAACGTTGTTAGATGCAAAAGCTCTCTCTGATCTCGCCATCAAGGGCTTGCAAGAAGTGAAAGGCCAGCAATTGGTACGGATGGATTTGCGAAATAGCGACGGCGCAGTAACGGATTTTTTCGTGATCTGCACCGGAACTTCGGACAGACATGTGGATGCTTTGGCAAATTCCGTACTGAAAGTCATCAAAGAAGAGGGAACCGAACATCCCCATAGCAAGGAAGGCTTCGAAAAAGCAGATTGGATTCTGCTAGATTACGTAAACGTAGTGATCCATATTTTTCAACAAGAAAGCCGTGATTTTTACCGCCTGGAAAAATTATGGGGGGACGCGGAATTTGAAGAATTTGAGGAGGAGTAATCCTGCCCCATTCGCATAAACGCCAGAAGCTTGATTGGTTCAGTCAAGCTTCTGGCATTTTGAATGTTATTTCGGCACTGATCGAGGAACAAGCGTGCTTATTCTTCCCCCCCCACCAACTTCATCTCCTCCAGCAAATAGGGCACTTCCCCATACTTATCCAGCAAGAAGAGCACGTAGCGAACATCGACACTGATGTTGCGGCAGAGGTTGGGATCGTACAGAAAGTCACTCATGGTGCCTTCCCAGTTCCGGTCAAAGTTGAGGCCGATCAATTCTCCGCGCCCATTGAGGACCGGGCTCCCAGAATTGCCGCCAGAAGTATGATTCGAGGCGATGAAGGCCACGGGCAGATCATCCCCTTGGGCATATGGGCCGTACGCTCCGGCGGCGTGAAGTTCGCGCAGGCGATCAGGAATGCGATAGTCATACTCCTCTGGATCATATTTGGCAATCACTCCATCGAGGGTCGTGTAGTGCCGATATTTCACGGCATCTTTCGGCGACATGCCCTCGACTTTGCCATAGGTGATCCGCAAAGTCAGGTTGGCATCTGGATAATGGGTCTTATCTGGAAATACCTCTCGCAGAGCCTGGACATATACCCGCTGACAACTATCAATCGAAGTCGAAAGCGCTTCTAATTGGGGCTGGTAGTCAAAGTAATTCTGGTACAGGCTCACCATGAAGAGGTAACCTGGATCTGATTCCAATTTCTCGTTGGAGAAATTGTCCCAGAGTGCCATCGCTTTGTCCTGATCCAACAAAGCGGATTGGGCAAAGAGATAGCCAGCATAGGCAGCAGGATTGTTATCAAATTGCTGCTCTACGATGTGGATCACCACCGGCTGAAGTCGCCTCGGGACGTCTCGTTGAT
>JBCCCJ010000130.1:0-8726 GCA_039033615.1 Bacteroidota bacterium | reverse complement strand
GGTGCTGCCGCGCCTGACCATCGGATCCGCATGCGTATCCCAGCACTAGCCGGCCAAACTCAGCGACAGGCTCCGCCAACTCGATCCGCGTTTCGCGAGAACGACAACGACCAGACGCACGTAACAAGGTTCCCCGAAACGAGTTTTCTACCATAGCTACCAAGGGCCGGTGGGATGCCGCAAACGCGGAGTGCACGAGGCGTGAACCGAGACTGAAGCAGACATACCGCACAGGTTTAGGCGACGTCGACGCAACCTCGAGGGACGTCGTCAACGCCCCCCCATCGCCGCTCTATTTCTGACCCGAGCACCACGCCAAGAGAACAGCGTCCGCCCGGGCGTGTCTCGCTGCGTTCCGCCCTGCAGGCGAACACCGCCCGCCACACACTCCTATATACCGTACATCGGTTTTGCGTGCCGCTCTGCCTCGCACATCTCCGTTCTCTACTTGGTCGTGTTTCTCGCCTTCGTGTAGGCGATGACGCCGAGCTTGCTCATGCCGTAGCAGAAGTTGGGCCATCCGTTCTGCTCGTGCCGCCCCGCCTTGACGTCGTGGACGAAATCCGTCATCATCGAGGATAGCTTCTCCCTGCTTATACGCGCGCAGCAACAGTTCGACGAGAGCGGATGTTTGGCGCTGGCACACGTTTCATCCCCCTCTGGTTTCCCCCGTCAAAGTCCCCGGCCGGCCCGCGACCAACAAAACACTCTCCTGCAACTGAATAACGGCGCAACGGCGCAACGGCGCAACGGCGACCACGACGAGCACCACCACCACAAACAACAACAACAACAACAACAACAACAACAACAACAACAACAGTCGCAAGTGCAAATTACTACGATGCGACGAACGCCGGACGCCTTGTCTCACTTCGTGAGTGTGGGGTCCGTGAACGCGTCCCTTCGGCTCTGGCTGCCCAAGATGGACAGACGGCCGCTCATGCTGCCGACGTTGACGATGCGACCGGCGCTGCTCCTGGCGAGGTTGAGTCAAAGGCAGACACCAGAAGTCCGTCGAAGCTAAGCCGCAAGCAAGAACACTGGGAAGCTTGTTGAGCGCTAGCAGCACGCTTTCCTGCTTTGGGTGCATGGATTGCTATCAGCGCATTCATGCTCTCAGCGCTTGTCATAACAGCAGTCGCTGCGGGTCGGCGTCACGTCTTGCAGAGGAGAGGATCTGCCGGAGGGAAGGAAGCTCCGCGTGATTCGTGGCAAGCGTCGGCGGGCCTTCTCCTCACTTTCTCACGAGCGGAAGCATCTTCTCCGTGAAGGCGACGGTGTCGAAGAAGTTGGTCTTCAGCGTCGGCTCCGCCTGATCCCTGAATGAAAGTTTACGCGGAGGAGGGAGGGGGAGAGGAAGGGCCAACTGTCTTGGTGGAAGGCCATGCGCTTATTTCGATTGTAAGCCCGGATTCCAGCAATGATGGCATCGTATTGGGCGAGTTTTTCGGGAGTGATATCATCATCACTGAGCAGATCCACTTGATAGCCAATTTGCTTCAGCGCCGTCGGCACTTCATCCCCAGATCCCATCAAGTAGCCAATCCTGTCTCCTCTCTTTTTCAAATTAACCCGTACCAATCGCGCTTCAGATGGCGCAAACAAAGGCTGAGTCGGAATGTGTCGGTAGGCGATTTCCTGAAAACTATTGGAACTGGTATTTCCCCCAACTGTCGCACTGGCTCGCAAGTGGCTTTCATTCTGATTGGCAGGGGGCGTTACCTGAACACTCACGATCTGCTCTTCTCCTTTCTGCTCAAAGTCCAATTCCAAGGTAGAAGGGCTAATGCTCCATCCTTCGCCGCCGGAGATAGAAATGCTGGCTGGACCTGCCTCGCGGTGGTTCTTGACCAATAGATTCACTTCCTGAGCTTCATTGCTGGCAAAGAGCAGTACTTTCTCCGAGATGTTGATGGTTACGGGAGGGGAAATGACAAAGGGGCGGTACAATTGTCCAACTGAGCGATCCACGTACATGTGCACCAGGGGGGCTGAGAAGCGAACCTCGGTGCCTTGGATCTTCATCACCAATTCTGCGATGACGGGTACTTCATTTTGTGGCAGGCCAATCAATTGACGATCATCGACCTGAAAGATGCCCTTCGCTTGTGGCGCTTCCAACCAATAGGGCTGACTGATGGGCAGGTCTTGGGTCAAAAATTCCGTTTGGAAGCGTTGGGGTTTCCCATTTTTGGGGAGTTCCTTTGCCGGGGTTTCCTTCAGACCCGCAACGCCAAAATCAATAGAGGTAAGTTCGATGGGTACATCAGAACGCTTGAGGACCAACAAATCCACTTCGGCCGTATCGCCTTGGGCGACGATGGCTTCCTCACTTTGGTATTCAAACCATAGCCCGCTACAATGGGCAATCACCTGGAGCAATTGTTCCCGCTTATGGGCCACAAGGGGGTGATCGCTGTCTTTCATCAACTCATACGCCTTGAGCAAATGGGGCAGTACCCTGCTTGGATCAGTTGCCTGAAATTCTGCATAGGCTTTGCCAAGGAGTTCCCCGATCTGCTCCCCGTTGCGGAGTCGGCTCCAACTGGCATCTATGCCATCAAATAGCCCTCCTTGGACAGGTTCGCCCAATTCCAATTCGAGATATTCAATTTGAGAGCCACGCAACAAGGACGTGCCAAAAGCTTGGCAGCGGTGCATGCTTCGGGCCTCTGAGGCGATCTCTCCATAGGATTTTCCCAGCAAGGGATCGTATTCCCCGATGTCCACGGTGATGATGTTTCTCAACTCTTCTTCAGAGGGCTCATAGCGCCGAAATACCCAGTAGTTGTTCCACAGCAGCCGCTTGGGTTGCCAGGGTTGGACGTATTGTAATTGATCAGGAAAGGCATTGGGATCATTGGCCAGGGAAAAAGCTTCATGCGCGAGAATGGCCGAAGAGGTATGGTGTCCATGTCCCCCTCCTCCTTTTTCTGGCGTAGCAAAGCGGGTAATGATCACATCTGGTCGAAATTTGCGAATCGCCCAAACCACATCGGAGAGGACTTTTTCCCGATCCCAAATCTCCAGGGTTTCCTCCGGAGTCTTAGAATACCCAAAATCGTAGGCTCGCGAAAACATCTGCTCTGCTCCATCAATGCGTCGCGCCGCCAGCAATTCCTGGGTGCGCAACATCCCCAATTGGGGCCCTTTCTCCGTACCTATGAGATTTTGGCCACCGTCTCCGCGGGTAAGGGAGAGATAACCAGTCCGATAGCCTTTGCCTTGGGCGAGGTAGGCAATCAGGCGCGTATTTTCATCATCCGGGTGGGCAGCAAGGTAGAGGACACTTCCGGTAACCTGAAGTTTTTTGAGACTATGCTGGATCTGAGCCGCTGACTGAGCAGGCAAAGGAGCCTGAGCCCAAAGAGAAACCATTGACAGCCAAACAAAGACAAACGAGAAAATGCGAATCATGCGTAGGGTCTATTTTTGAGGCCGAATATACAACACAAGGAGGACTTAGCGGCTGGTAGAGTAGGGGAGGTTGCGCAAAAAAACCGCTAATCAGTGGCTAAACCTCAAAATTTAGCCCTTGTTGGACCAGCAAATCATAGCGGTCTTTGTCAAAGCGATACAAACGAGCCGGGCGATGGGCCTCTACCCGCTGGTATTCTTCCAGGGGAATCAGCAAGTTCATGCGCATCAGTTTGCGCCGAAAATTGGGCTTGTCCAATTTGACATCCAGGATGGACTCGTACAATTCCTGTAGATTGAGCAAGGTGAATTTCTCTGGGAGCAATTCAAAACCGATGGGTTGATGGCGAACTTTGCGCTGAAGAGTGTTCCAACCAGCCTGCAGGATTTCAGTATGGTCAAAAGGCAATTTCGGCAACTGCTTGATCGGCATCCACCCAACGCCACTGGTATCTAGCCCTGGCACGAGGGGGTAATCACTCGGGCGGATCAACGCATAGTAGGCAATCGTAACCACGCGCCGATTCGGGTAGCGATGAACCGCCCCAAAAGCCTGTAATTGCTCCAGATACAAATTAGAAACCCCCGTCATCTCCTTCAGGATGCGCCTGGAAGCCTCATCTATGCTTTCCTGATACAAAATGAAGCCACCCGGTAAGGCCCATTTGTTGATTTCGGGTTCTACCTTTCTTTGAATCAATAAGACGGTTAACTTGGCTTCTTCGAATCCGAAAACCACGCAGTCTATTGACAAAGGAGCGATGATGTCTTGATGAGAGTGGGACATAATTTCTGGTCGAAAGCTAAAAAAGTTTTGCCAGACTTGTGTTTCAGAGGCAAGATGTCTATACTTGTTGTCAGTATGACCATAACTAATTTTCGCCTTCTATCATTCTCACCTTTCAATCTACTCGCCATGTCTCAAGCAGCAGATCTGTCCCTTACTCTTGGAGAAAAAGAATACTTCCCCGAAATCGGACAAATTCAATTTGAAGGACCAGATAGCAAGAATCCGCTGGCCTTTAAGTACTACGATCCGAATCGGCAGATCGCAGGCACAAGCATGAAAGATCATTTCCGCTTTGCCTGTGCGTACTGGCATTCCTTCTGCAATGCGGGAGGCGACCCGTTTGGACCCGGAACCAAGGTGTTTCCTTGGGACGCAAAAGCAGATGCTGTTGGAAGGGCCAGGGACAAAATGGATGCGGCCTTTGAATTCATGACCAAATTGAATTTACCATTCTACTGTTTCCATGACGTGGATTTGGTAGACGAGGGAGAATCCATTTCTGAATACGAAAGCAACCTGGCGCAGGTGGTGGACTACGCAAAAGAAAAGCAAGCTGCTTCTGGGATTCAATTGTTATGGGGAACCGCCAATTTGTTCAGCCATCCCCGCTATATGAATGGCGCGGCGACCAATCCTGATTTTCGGGTGGTATCCAGAGCGGCAGTGCAGGTGAAAAATGCCTTGGATGCAACCATCGCCCTTGGTGGACAGAACTACGTCTTTTGGGGAGGCAGGGAAGGCTATATGTCTTTGTTGAATACCGATATGAAGCGGGAACTGGATCACATGGCTCGTTTCCTGCATATGGCCAAAGACTATGCGCGCAAGCAAGGCTTTACCGGTCATTTTTTCATCGAACCCAAACCCGCAGAGCCCAGCAAGCATCAATATGATTTCGATGCTGCCACGGTGCTTGGATTTCTGAGAGAATATGATTTGTTGGAGGATTTCAGTCTGAACATTGAGGTCAATCATGCCACTCTGGCCAACCATACTTTCCAGCACGAGCTAGCCGTCGCTGGTCATGCAGGCAAATTGGGCAGTGTAGATGCCAACCGGGGGGATTATCAAAATGGCTGGGACACCGACCAGTTCCCCAACAACCTCACCGAACTGACCGAAGCCATGCTTGTCTTCCTTGAAGTAGGTGGTTTGCAAGGGGGAGGGGTGAATTTTGACGCCAAAGTGCGCCGAAATTCTACCGATATGATCGACCGGTTTTATGGGCACATCGGTGGGATGGATGCCTTTGCCAGAGCCCTCATCACCGCCAATGAAATCATGAAGCATTCTGATTATAAGCATCTGCGCAAGAATCGCTACCAAACCTTCGATACAGGCAAGGGCGCCGACTTTGAAGCTGGTAAGCTGGCGTTAGATGAATTGCGGGAATTGGCCCTGACCTATGGAGAGCCCCCATTGATCAGTGGACGGCAGGAATTGTTAGAAAACATCATCAATCAGTACATATAGTCGTTTTTTTCGTCCTTTTTGGGCGAAATCATATCCACAGGGCTGTTTCTCCGTACACCGAATGACCGTTTAGACCACTTGAGGGGTAAGAAATTTGCGTAAAAAATCTTCTGATTTGAGGTTCTGACAAACAGTTTTCCCGAAGAATAGCGCGCTATTTTGAGGAAAAAATGCGCTGCTCAGGTTCTCGAAACAGGAGAGTTAGCAGGAAATTAATCATCCTCAAGTGGTCTTGTTGCGGAAGTTGGGTTGCGATTGAGGCAGCCCTGTTCTAGTTTTGTTCCAAAACCTTCCTGAATGGACCCAACCAACACTGCTGAAGAAAGGGCGACCTCCCCCCCTCAAAAGCCTACCTTCCAGGAGCAGAAAAAGGATAGCCAATTCAAATTATTTTTTGAAGAAATGGCCGGACTGTATCAGTTCACGGTGCGATTCTTCAAAGAATTATTCCGACCTCCCTACGAATGGAATGAGGTGTTGCGACAGTGCTACATCATTGGCTACAAAACCATGCCTCTGATTGTATTTACTGGCTATTTGGGGGGAATCGTATTTACCAGGCAGTCCCGACCAAGTTTGGAGTCCTTTGGGGCTGAATCCTGGCTGCCTTCCCTCGTAGCTGTGGGGGTGATTCGTTCCTTGGGACCCTTGATTGCAGGCTTGATCGGAGCCGGAAAAATCGCTTCCAACATTGGGGCAGAATTGGGCTCGATGAAAGTAACCGAGCAGATCGATGCCATGGAAGTTTCGGGTACCAATCCCTATACCTACCTGGCAGTTACCCGGATTTTGGCCTGTTCGCTGATGATTCCGGTGCTGGTGTTATTCACCGATGCAGTGGCTCTCATGGGGGGATTTACCTCGGTCTATTTTGTAGAAAATACGAGCTTCCCGCTATTCATGTCGCAAGCCTTCAGCACCATTGAACTGGAGGATCTGTTTGCCTCTACCTTGAAATCCTTCCTCTTTGGCTTTTCCATCGGTCTGATCAGTTGTTACAAAGGCTTTACCTCCAAGAAAGGAACTGTGGGCGTAGGTCGAGCAGCCAATCAAGCGGTGGTTCTGGCGATGTTTATGATCTTTGTGATCGATTTGATGACCCTGCAAATCATGACGGTAGTACGTAGTTTTTAGCCCCACCTTATGTCTGAATACTCTGCTTATTCCCGTCCTCAATCCTCCAATACCATTGGAGACCAACAGGTCATTCGGATTGAAAACCTAGCCAAGGCATTTGGGAACCATCAGGTACTGATCGATGTCAGCCTGGAATTATTCGAAAGAGAAAATCTGGTGATCCTGGGGCGCTCTGGTACCGGAAAATCTGTGCTGATCAAATGTATCGTGGGCCTCATCACGCCCGACAAAGGACGGATGATCGTCCTGGGCCAGGATGTGGCAGACCTTTCCGCTCCGGAATTGGATGTGATGCGTCGGAAAATCGGCTTTTCTTTCCAGTTAAGTGCCCTCTACGATTCCATGACGGTTCGGCAGAATCTGGAGTTTCCCCTTCGCAGAAACATGACCAACCTCAACGAAGGCGAAATCAACGATATGGTAGAAGAAGCCCTGGAAAATGTGAGCTTGGCCTATGCCATTGATCGGATGCCTTCTGAACTCTCGGGAGGGATGAAAAAACGGGTGGGGATTGCGCGCACCTTGATTTTGAATCCCTCCATCATGCTCTACGATGAGCCTACTGCCGGATTGGACCCGATCACCGCTGGTGAAATCAACGAACTCATCCTGGAAGTTCGCGAGACTTATAACACTGCCTCCATCATCATTACCCATGACATTGCCTGTGCCCGGATGACCGGGGACCGGATGATTCTCATGGATAGTGGCTACCTCCCTTTGATGGGAACCTACGAGGAATTGGCGGCTACCCGCGATCCTCGACTTCAACCATTTTTTGACTATTCTTCCCACTGATAGACCTCATTCAATCGCTGGAAATATGCAGACGAACGACAAAATGAAACTGGGCATTTTTGTGACCATCGGAATTGCCCTCTTCATTGCGGCCCTTTTCATCATCGGCAACCGCCAAAACATATTTGATTCCACTTACCGACTTACCACCTATTACTCCGAAGTGGGGGGCTTGCAAAAAGGCAACAACATCTGGTTTGCCGGGGTGAAAGTAGGTACCGTTGCCGGAGTCGTGATCGAAAGCGACACCTCCATCCGGGTGGACATGAACGTCCTCACCAACGCCAAAAACTTCATCAAAAAGGACTCCAAAGCTTCGATTTCTTCTGAGGGCTTTTTGGGGAACAAAATCATTTTGATTGAAGCGGGTTCTCCCAGTGCGGAATTGGCGGTGGAGGGAGATGCATTACGAGGCATGCCTGGCCTGGATACCGATGCCATGCTGGCGACCCTGGAGAAAACCAACGCCAATCTGGTGAACATCACCGCCAATATCTCTCAGCTATCAGACCGAATTGTCGAGGGCGAAGGGAGTTTGGGCGAATTGCTGGCCGATACGGTCATGGTTACTCGTCTGAATCAGACCCTGGCTTCTCTCCAGCAGACCGGAAACAACGCCGCTCGGACCAGTCGCGACTTGGCAAAACTGACCGCCGACATCGAAGCCGGCAATGGCTTGGTCGGCGCGCTGCTAAGAGACACCAGCTACGCGAATCAACTGTCTGCCACCATGGGGAATGTCTCCACCACCGGGGACGAAGTGGCCAAGGCCGCTGCCCAATTGACCGGAATCACCGAAAACCTGAGCCGGGTGCTAGAAGCCGCCCAATCGCCAGACGCTCCTCTGGGCGTCCTCCTCAAAGATCCCGAATTCGCCCGCGACCTTCAGCAGACCATGCAAAACCTGGAAGCCGGAACCTCCGAGCTAGAATCTACGCTGGAAACCGCGCAGGAGAGCTTCATCATGCGCAAGCGAATCCTTAAGAAGAACAAGCCGAAGAAGGAGAAAGAGTAGGGCTGGACTCCCGTCCGATAAAGCTGCCCTCTCGGATCGACCGAGGTCCGAAGCTCGCTAGAGCTATGAAGACTTATCCTTATTTAACCAGCT
>JBCCCJ010000129.1:0-8744 GCA_039033615.1 Bacteroidota bacterium | reverse complement strand
GGCAACCCGATGGAGACAAAACCAGTTCCGCTTACCGTTTCGATAGAACCTTTTTGAAGCTCTCCGCCATTTCGAGGATCAAACCAATGAATACTGAAGACTTGATCGGCCGCTTCTATCATCAAGTTGATCTCCTCTTGGCCATTTGGCACAAAAACCGCATAGACTTCATTCGGCTTGGCGAGACAAAAAGAGGTGGAGTCTGCGGTCAACTCATCCGCGGGTTCCATCTCCCAAAAGGGCAGATAGCTCTCGAAGAAATGCCGCGCATGTCGATTTTGATCCCAGAACAAATCCCGCGACCGAAAATCCTGGCAGGTCAGGTCGGAATGCGGGCTTTGGTAACCAAAATACCATTCTACCCCGTAGCTCCCCGCCATCAAAGTGCCCCACAAAGCATTGGCTCGGGCGAGATTGTGTTCACTATCCTCTGCATCAGGGAGCAGGGCGATGTTGGCTTTGCCGGGTTCATCTACGGCCAAAGCCCAGGCCCTGCCCGTAGAATCAGATTTGGCTTTCCACTTCAAGACTCTGGGATGCACGTCCCGGAAATCTGCTTTGCTCAGTTGAATGGAAGCTCCCGTAAGTGGCGATTGATCCCCAATCAATTCTCCGTAGCGATCATCCTGGTTCGGAAAGGTGTGGATGACCAAATGGTGCTGATAGGGATCCAGTTTGGCGACATATTCGGCGGCTTTGAGCACTTCTGGGATGGGTTGGTTGTTCTCTTCTCCCAGGTTCCAGTTCATGGCCAAATGGTGCCCAAAGCTAGCGATCAACTCCCGGTAGTAGAGCTTGCCTTCCGTCCCAAATACTCCATCGTCCATCAGATGATCCGTCTCTGTCTCATGGGTTTTGAAATGGAGAAACATGCCTTTGGTTTCGGCATATTGGAAAATTCGCTCCCATTGGGCCAATTTAGAAATATCCAGCCGGGTGGTGTGAAAAAGGGAATCCCAGCTATTGCGGTGTTGTTTGACGTCAGCGTAGGCTTTGTATTCCGCTTTAGACACTTTCAGCCGGTAGGGGAATACATTGCGGTCATCTCCGTCCACGTTGAAGGTGAGGAAAGAAAAGACGTTCAACTCTTCGGTCGCCAAATAATGGATGGCCCCTAGGAGATTCGCCCCTTTACCTTCCTGCCATAGATAAGGCTGGGCATCAGCTTGGACATCTTGGGCGTGAAAAGACCAAGTTTTTCGGAAATCAAACACGTTGGGGGTAGCGTCGATGTCCTCAAACGCCAGCAAGTTTTCGGGAGCATCTACGCCCACTTTGATGAAGTAGTCTCCCGTTGCTTCATATCGAAGGTAGGATTCCCCCACATAATTCAACCGGCCTTTGGCGCGATTGTCGATGCCGCCTTTGTCAGATTCTTCCACCACAAATTCTCCGCTTGCTCCATCCATGAAGCCTGCCGATTGAGCTTGGGAAAGTTCGTCTGCTACGGCTACCTCTTCTCCTGTTAAGAAAGATACTTCATAGGTCCAGGTGCCCCTACGGTTGGGCGTGAAATGGACCTGCCATTGATTCCCCGCCTCTGCACTACTTTCTGCCGCATTTCCATCCGCCGCAAAGAAGCCTGGCACCACAAAAGCAGTGTCTGTATGTCGGAAGGTAACGTCTAAGCGATAGTTGAGAAAGGGATTTTCTGCCGCCATTTCCTCGGTGTCAGGTCCGTCAAAATGGAGGGTGATGCGGTGCCACTGCTTCAATTCACCGCTGATTTCAGGTACAGGACCTGAGGCGCAAGCGTGCAGAAACAGAAAGAGGAAGCAATAGGCGAGAAGCCGAAAAGGAGAAGTCATAATGGAGAGGGTCGCAGTGGGAGAAGATAGGAAGTAGCCTAATATACTGGCTCTCTGCTTCTTCTCCCTGTGCTAACGCTTGCCCCGTGGAGGGAACGTGAATCATTCAACCCTCCTCTTCGTCAAAATTGTCGTAGTAGGTAAAGTCCTTGATGATCTTGTCCCCTTCAAAAGTAAAAATGGCGCAGATGGGCAGCTCGAAGCCGGAGCCGTCAGCGGCGGTGCCGGAAGAAATGAATTCTACAATCACGTGATTTTCGCCAGAAGGGTAGATGTTGACGATTTCATCGTGCAAATCCGGGAAAATGGCGTTTAGCTCGGTGTACTTGGCGACAATATCGGCTCGGCTTTGAGTGATCGCCGTTGGTCCATAAGAGGGGTCTTTGAATTCCGCATTTTCGACATACATATCCGCCATTTGGGTCCATTCGTGCTGGTTGAAATGGTCGAAGAATTGTTGGATCTGGGCGATGCGTGGATTGGGTTCTGGCGAAGTTGCAGCAGGAGCTTGGTTGGTTGATGGTTGACAAGCCACTCCTAAGAACAACATGCTGAGCAGCGAAAGGATCGGAAGCAGTCTCATGGTAGATGGATAAGAGGTGAGAAAAAATGATAAGGGCATCGGCCTACCGAAGGTATGGAATATAGACAATATTCTATGTGTGGGGTTGGAAGCTTGTGATGACAAAATGATTCAGCCCAAACCCTGGGCAGTCAAAATCTCAAGAGCTTGAATCTGAAGGGCCACCTCTCTAGCCCAGGTTTGGTAGGTCAATTTGGAAGGATGAACCCCATCACTGAAAAAATCTCCTCGTTTGGCATCGCTGGGAAACTTCTGCATCCAGCCTTCCAGGGTGATGACTTCGCCGAAATAGTAGACCTGTTCATAATCTTTCACTACCTGAGCCAGCGCCTGTCCTAGCAATTCTACCAAACTGCCAATGAACAACCGCATCAGCGAAGGGAAAGCCGGAAATTCCTTGATCGGGGGCATATTGGCAAAGGCAATGGGGACCCTGGGATAGGCCTTCCGAAGGCGGACAATCAAGCTACTCACATCCTTCTGCCAACGGGCTGGCGGATGTAGGGCGAAGGCATCATTGGCACCTAAGCCGATAACGATGAGGTCTATGTGCTCCTCAGAGATGTTTGAGAGAAGATGTTTGACGACTTGAGCTGCGGTATACCCACTACGGGCGTAGACTTTCCAGGCCACTGATTGCTGCAGTTGTTGGGCGAGTTCGGTGGCGAGAGTGCCACTGAAGCCTTCTTCATGGGTTTGTACGCCGACTCCTGCGATGGTACTTTCTCCTATGGTGATCAATCGAAAGGGAGGAGAATCTGGGGAATTCATGGTCGCATATCCTTCCGGCCCCTCTGCCTCCGGTAAGATTGGGACACTCGCCTTGACTCGTTTTGCTTGGAGGTAGAGAAGAGGCAAAAAAGGAAGAGAGAACAGAGCGCCCAAGAAGTAGCGGAGATGGATCATGGTTTTCGCGTAAGGATCAGGTAGAGCTTTCGGATGGCCCAGAAAAGCAAGGCCAAGATCAGAAATGCTATCCCTCCTGCCAAGTAAAAACTTCGGTGGAGGGGCCCAGATACAGTTCCTTCTTTTCCTGCATAGGGCTCTCGATCTATTTCTCCGCCAAATCGATCGGTATCCAAAAATACCTTCCACAGCGGATCGTCTATGGATTCTCCTCGCGGAACAGCCAATAATTCCTGTCGTAGTGCCTCCACGATTTCCGGATATTGGTCTGCCAGGTTGTTTTGTTCCGTTGAGTCTTCGATAATCTGATACAGCTCCACTTTCCCTTCCTTGTCCAGGATGAGCTTCCAATCGTCTTTGAAACAGGCTTGTCCCCATTTTCCTACCGAAACAAATGGCTGTTCCATAGGCGGAGCTGCCTGTTTCAGAAATTCCCACTGATTGGCCCCGTCCAGATCTGATGCGTCAAAATCCGCTACCTCTGCGGCTGCAGCCAAGGTGGGCAGCATGTCATGGACCGTGATTCGATGATCAATTTTCTGTTGGGGGAGAAAGGCTGGTGCATAGATGAAGGCCGGAACCCGCAGGCCTCCTTCGTACACGGTGGCTTTTCCGCCTCGGAGGGGATGGTTGTCTCCGGCTCCGTTGACCATGTTGTCTCGCAAAAATTCCCAGAAAGGGAAGGGGAGAGGCGTCCCCTAAAGATCAGCTGCTTGCAAGATGGACTCTGATACATCTTCGGGCGTCCCCACCAGATTTTTGCCTCCATTGTCGCTCATGAACCAAAGGATGGTGTGCTCCAACTGACCACTTTGCTCCAAAGCAGACATGATTTGATGGATACCGCGATCCACTTCACTGACCATGGCCGCATGAAGTTGCCGATTGGCATTCTCAATGTGTTGGTACGGAGCAAGGGCTTCGGCAGGGGCTTCATTTGGCATGTGAGGGGCGGCATAGCTCAATTCCAGAAAGAAGGGTTTCTCCTGATCCGCCTGAATGATCCGAATCGCTTCTTCGGTCAGCAAATGGGTGGTATAGCCTGCTTCTTCTATCGTTACTCCATCCCTTTGCCAATCGAGGGAACCCCCATGCACATGGTCGTAATGTCCGATGCCGCCAGTGAGATTTCCGTAGAAGTGATCGAACCCTCTATTGTAGGGCCAATATTCTTTTTGGTAGCGCCCCAAATGCCACTTGCCGACCAAATAGGTTGCATAGCCCGCTTCCTGAAAGTACTCGGGCATGAGTTTCTCTGAAAGAGGGAGGCCCAACGCATTGTTCTTGCTGATGGGATTGACGATGCCCAGCCGAACGGAGGTTTTTCCCGTCATGAGAGAACTCCGAGTAGGCGTACAAGCGGAGTGGACGTAGAAGCGATTCAACTCAACCCCGGTGGCTGCCAAACTATCCAAAGTTGGCGTTTGGATCTCACTGCCATGATAGCTGACGTCATTCCAGCCCATATCATCTACCACGATGAGGAGAATGTTGGGGCGTGGTGATTGAGCGTAGCAAATAGTAGGTATCATCCATGCGAAAATCAGGCAGCAGACCGAAACGTTTCGTTGGAAGTTCATGGGAGAGAAGAGATTGCGAATTGGGAGGAAGATTATCAGATGAAATGGAAAGGAAGAGCACCCAACAACAGTCTGTCAGGTGCTGCTTCCGGTAAAGCAAGGGCGTTTATTCCGGTTTGCTGTGCCATTCGTGGAAAAGCCCCGTAGGATCCCAATCCGCCCGGATGGCCTGTACTTTTTGGAAATTCTCTGGTTTCATGAAGGAGGCCGTGCGCTTGTGCAAGGCCTCATCTGCCAGTTGCATCCCGGAGGAAAGGTGTTGCATAGTCTTGAGGGTATCACTGGCCCAATTTCCATATTGGTGCGTATCAGCCGGATTTTTCCAGCAACTATAGAGGGAGAGATACACATTGTCCTCTTTGCTGTAGGCCATATCCTGGGATAATTCTCCGGGATGCCAGTTGGGCCAGAGCATATGCGAAGGTGGAGGTGGCAGGGTCTCTGCGATGTGCTTGATATAGGGCATCAACTCATCTATGGGGGCATGCGTCCACATATTGTCCACGCCCCAACAATAATCTTCCGGATAATGAGACATGGCTGTTTTGTACAGGATGTCAATGCCCGGGTTGATGGCTGGCGTTTTGATGATGGCTTTGTGGGCAATGGGGCTGTTTTTCATGAAGAGTTTGGCCTCTTCAAATTCATCTTTGGTATCTGCAAAAATAGGCGCAATGGCCTCAATGCCTGGTCCGAGGAGGTTGAGCATATTTTTACTCATCAGCATTTGAAACTCCACCGCTTTTGGAATCTCTGGCCCAACCTCATGCGCCCAGCGATAGACAGGCTCCAGATGTTTGATCGCAAAATCATGAACGATGACCGCTCGGTATTTGGGCAGATCGTGTACTTTGAGGTAAAATTTTACTACGATGCCAAAGAAGCCTGCACCTGACCCACGGGCCGCCCAAAAGATGTCTGCATTGGTTTGAGGATCGGCGTAAATCAGTTCACCATCCGCAGTAACGAGGTCCATCCCAAGGACACTTTCGCAAGCAATGCCCAATTTGCGACCGTTCCAGCCATAGCCACCTTGGAGCAGATAGCCACCCAAACACACCCCCTGACAGTGCCCCGCTGGGAAAAAGAGGTCATCTTTGTAAAGCGCCTTCATCAAATCACTCCCGCTAACTGCGGGGCCAGCCTCTGCGGTTTTTTCCTCGGCATTGACACTGAATTGATTGAAATGCTTCAGGTCGATCAAGAGACAGTCCTCCCGAAGGAAATTGGCGCTGAAGCTGTGGCCTCCTGAGGTAATGGTGATTCTGCGTCCGACCCGTTTAGCATAGCGAACTACATTGATGATGTCTTCCACCGTCTTAGGTTCATAGATGGCTGCAGGTCTTTGGGCAATCGGGGCTTTGTTGAACAAGGTCTCCATGACCGCCTTCTCGAACTGCTGATCTCCTTTGCGAATGGTTTCTCCACTGATCGCTACTTCTTCCTCTTTCCCATAGGTACGATACAATTCTGGCAGAATAGAGGCCAAATGGTTCATTTCCTCTGCACAATGCATCAACAAATCCTGCCCAAAGTTTTTGGGTAGCGATTGAAAAGTTTTCAGGATGGAAACCGCAGCTTTGTTGAGGATATTCTCAGTCCGGGCAGCTACGTATTTGCCGCCTACCCAAAATCGGGAACGCATTTCTGTTCCTTGGGGCGTTTGTCGTATCTGATGAATCAGGTATCCGAAATCTACCGGAAGTTTATGATGTCCCAATCGAGCGCAGATGTATACCGCTTTGTCTGAATGATTGATGGCGTCGAAGGAAAACCCAAAAACCAAAGGAGACTTGAATTGGATGGCGGCTTCAAGGACGTTAGGCCCGATATATTCTTTGATCAAAGAAGTCCTGCCGATGTAGCAATGGTCGGTTCTGCCATCCTCCCAATCGGCACTGAAGTGAGCGTTAGGGTGCCACAATTTGTAGCGCTGATCTTCAGAACCATGCCAGCCAAACCACCAATCCCACATTTCCGGGCTAGTGTTCGGCATGAGGGTTTTGAGGGCAACAGCAATGCTACCATCTTCGGCGATGGAAAAGCCATTCTCGTGTTCAAGATCTCCTTCTCGTTCGAGGAGAGTCATTTCATCGATGTCGGGGAGAGTGCCCCAGGCTAGTGGAGTGCGTGAATGTGCTACAACGCTTTGGGGAACTTCTCCCATGTCTTCCCGGTAGAAAGTCGCGTACTCAGATTGGGAATCGGTTTCCTGGAAACCTACGTATGATTTTGCCATGATACTCGGTTAATTGGTGAGTCATGACAAAAGTAGAGGGGGGATTTTTCGCAAATCTTGAACTAATTCAAGAATTGCGTAGCGGGAGAAAAAACTTCTCAGTAGTATGGTTTCAGACCTGCTTCTTGAGTTTGCTCAGCCATTCCGCTGATACCCCGCAAAATTCGGCGATGTATTTAGAAGGGACCTTCCGGCTGACCGATGGCATGCGCTCAATGATGAAGTCGTATTTTTCTTTGGAGGAATAGGCGATGAGCTTGGTCTTCAATTCGTTTTCCTCCATCATGGCGGTCATCACTACCTCATGGTAAAAAGCCGCGAAGGCACTGTCTGTTCCTCTGATTAGATCTACGGTTTCTTTCGGAAGCGCCAGAACCAAAGAGTTGGAGATGGCTTTTAACTCACAATTGGTGGGCACTTGGGTAAAGTAGCTGTCCAGACAGGCCATGATAGGATGCAGGTCTTCCAGGTAGAAATTGATGGTCTTGGCGGCTCCGGTTTTTTCATGGATATATCGGCACACAAAGCCTCCCTGAACCACCAAATAGATATGCCGACATACCTCCCCCGGTATGATGAGCATGTCCTTGGATTTGATGGAGATCACCTTCACTTTTCTCCGGAGCAATTCCAGGCTCTCCTCTAGAACCTGCTGACTCCGAAGGCCTTCGAGATAGGCATCAATGAATTGGGAGAGGTGATCTTTGGACATATTAGGAACACTCGAAAAATAACTTCCCCTAAAAGTACTATCTTATGTTCCAAAGGAAAAGATTATGTACATCAAACGTCTGTATCAAAAGAAGAAGTTTTTCGATAGTTTGGACGAGGCTTCTCGTCGTCGCTATGCGGCATTGGAAGCTCAAGAATTGGGTCGTGGGGGAGTAGCTTTGGTGTGTGAGTTCTTTGAGATAGACAAAAAGACGATCCAACGTGGTTTGTCAGAGTTGGATTCGGATTCGGCTTTAGCGACTGATCGGATTCGCCAGAAGGGAGGTGGTCGAAAAAAGAAGTAGAAACTGATCCTGAGATTCCCAAGGTATTTGCCGAGGTAGTCTCGGACTATCAAGGAGGCCTCCCCCAGGATGAATGCGTTCGCTGGATAGGGCTGAGTCCCATTCAAATTCAACGGAAATTGGCTGAGCGAGATTTTGAGCTAAGCTTTTATCTGATTAGCCAACTACTTGATGCCCAGGGATTCCGCAAGCGAAAATATCTCAAGTCTGCTCCTACCAAGCAGGTCTTTCAACGCAATGAGCAGTTCGAAAAGATTAAGCAACTCAAAGGCCGTTTTCTCGATGAAGGGCTTCCGGTGCTCAGTATCGACACCAAGCAAAAGGAATTGATTGGCAATTTTGCCCGAGCGGGTAGTTACTACGATACCCAATTTCGTCTGGCCAATGATCACGATTTTCGCTCTCAAGCTGATGCCATCATGGTCCCACATGGCCTCTATGATACAGGCGATAATCATGGATATCTGACCCTAGGCACAAGTAATGGAGGGGGATCCAATAATTCGAGGCATTATATCGTCAAGCAGGATTTGTACCACTTAGCCCAAAGACTGGAGATCAACTTGCTGATTGCCCATTATCCTCCCTACTGCTCGAAGTATAATCCCATTG
>JBCCCJ010000128.1:0-8765 GCA_039033615.1 Bacteroidota bacterium | reverse complement strand
CCCCCCCCCCCCCCCCCCCGCCCCCCCACCCCCCTCCCCCCCCCCCTCCCCCCATGGAAATATGCCTGCCCTGGATCATCTCGGCTCAATAACCTCAGATCACCTGCTTCCAGCATTTGCTGAAAAAGGCCAATTTCTTCTAAGGCTTTCGCAGGGATGCGATTTTTCTGGGTAAAGCGAGGCAGATCCCGATTTGGATACAGCAAATAGCTGTAGTGATCGTCCCGGAACAACGCACTCGCCTTAAGCGCATCCAAGACTTCCAGTGCCTCAGTACTGCTTAGTAAGCCAGAACTCAGGATCGCAACCTGCCCTTCGAGCATTTCATACAAATAGCCCAGGCTCAGATCTTTCTTCCCTCCTGTTTGCAAGAGGTTGTAGGAATGATACAACTGATCCGCCCGCTGATTGGCCCTCAAGCTGTGATCAATCAAGTGCAGAGATTCAGAGAAATAGCGAAGCAGTTCTTTCCGCTTCACAGCAACGGTTGCTCCAGAGAATCCCTCCGCGTACAGTTGGAGTCGGTATTCACTGGCTGGTTCGCCTAGCTTTTTCAACGCATCCAAGCGAAATTCATTCGAAACCGATCCAGATACATTCCCGACCAGTTCATCAATGGCTTCCATGCTTTTCTGAAACCAGCTTGCCACTTCCGCAGACATGGCAAAGGTCTCCTCCCCTTCTGAAAACAGATCCAGACAGAAGGTTTGAAAACGGCGCAAATAGGCCAGGGTAACCACCGAGATGCCATATCCTACCAAAGCGTTATTGGCGTCGTTCCATTCCGGGCGCTGGGTATTCATCCAGATTCCCCCTTCCAAAATGAGGTTGCTCAACTTGGTCAAGCTGGTGATCAGCAGTTTTTCGGTGAGGGTAACCAAATACACCTGTCCATGTTGGTCCCAGATCAACTTGCCGTCTGCTCCAACGCTGGCGACCCGTCCTTCCATTTCGGCTTCCGCCTCCTCATCAAAATCAATGGTCTCGCGCGGATGTTCCAGCAATTCCTCTAGCGGCTGAATGCGATAAGGCACGTGTGCGAAGGAATACTGCGCCTCTCCTAGCAGTTGTCGAAGTTGCTCAGGCTCCCGCTCCCAGGCCACTTCCATCAATTTCAGCAGATAAATGATCTGGTGATCTCCCCAATAGCCGATGTAGGCCCAAGGATCTTCCGGGTCGAGGGTTTCCCAATCAATCCCCTTGCGCGTGATGCGATAGGGGTTGTAGCCATCTGCCGTCGAAGCATTGACAAATTTGGAAATCATCGACTGAATGAATCCAGGATAGGACCAGGCCAGGGCTTCCCAATTCTGGAAAATGTCCCGCCAATTGCCCTCGAAATAAAAGCGGGGATTGCCCTGCTCATCTCTGGTTTGGATGGAAAAGCGGTTCCAGGGTCGGCTGGGGTCTCCATGTCGGCGGCTGAAAAAGAGAGGTAAATATTCATTGGCCAGACGACGCCTTTGTGGCGTATCGGCTTGCTTCCACAATTCTCGGATGTCCGCGACTTCAGGCAATTCCGCCAGTTGCGTTTTCCACGATGCAGCGATCCCCTGATTATGGACTTCTAAAAAAGCGACAAAATCTTCTCTCGGCAATTGATAGTCTTGCCAGAAAGTCCCCCCTCGCATCACATTGAACAAAACATTGCTGAAGTGGCGGGCTCCACCCAGGCGATCCCCGGTTTGTTGGAGGCCATCGCTGCTGCCGACAATCTCGGCCAAGCGATCCGTGCCACCATCAATATCCACCTTGAGTTCTGCAATAGGATCTGCAGTTGTTCCCAACCAGCTTACCAGATTCGCTACCTGCCGCCCATCTTTGCGACCGTCGATGATGATCCACCAATCTTCTGCGCCTCCAGCAGCCAACTCCATCTGATGATGCAGAACATACGCGCCCTGCGCAGCCCGAATGTCGATCTCAGAGGATAGCGTTTGTCCGCGTCGAAACGCATCCAATTGGCGAGAGCACAACAAATAATTGGCTCCTTCCAAGCCAGATTTCCACACCCGGGTTGCTCGTAAGGCTTCACTTGGCTCTGGCCGATCTACCGGAATCGCACTCAGAGAGTATAAACCAACGCCCGATTCTGGCAGCAACTCAGACTTCTTATAGGCATTCATCAAGTTGCTGCGGTCATTTTGCATCATAACCTCCAGTCCGGGGGGCAGGATATTCTGAATGCCGTCCAGCAATTCCACCTTCACAGACTCCCCGCCGATATTGCTCAGCTGCGACTGACGAATCCAGCCAAACCGATCTCCGCTTTTCCACTCATAAGAAAACGCCAATCCTAGATCATGGTTGACTTCCTCAAACACCACCCGATGTCCATACGTATGCTTATACAAATTGCGCTCAACTTGGTACGCTCCATCAAAACGCCTCGAAAATGGCTCCCAAAGTAATCTCCCTTCTCCTTTGTCCACCAAGAAGATGCTCTTGCTCCCAGTAGTCTCCACACTGTCGTGCAATTTGTCATCAGTGTAGTAAGGAAACAACGCCTGATTAGCATCTACCCTACCTGCAGTCAAGGAACCCGTACTCGACAAAAACATCCAATGATCGGATGGGCTGACAATAGACATCAGAAACGGAGGCATTTGATCATAGTTTCGGATGCAGAAGTACACCGCACCTTCTCTCTCCACAAATTCTCCGGTGATCTCAGGTGTGGCGAGTTGTAGGGGTAGATTCCCTACTTGGACCCTTTTGGCAATCATGTAGTGGCAGGTAGATAAAAACCGACAATAACTAGGCAGACATGGTGTGGTTCCTTGACCAATCCATTGACAGAAAAGCGAATGGTTTTTTTGGCCAAAATGAAAGGCAAATATACTCGCAAAATCCCTTTGAGACCGGACCAGAACACAAATTTTCCTTCTCAGACTTGGAGTTTAAGAAAAAACTGCTGAGACTTGGGTCTATTCACCCCAATCACCCTTCCCCCCATGAAACCAAACGCGATCTTCCAGCAAGCCCTGGAAATGGACGATCCCTCATTGCGGAACATCCAAGAGGAAGTCAGCTCGGGCTTCCGAGTCTTTGTCCACAAGCAAGACTTCTCAGTCCAGAGCATTCCCGATGAAATGAACCTCAGCATGTATGGGGAAACAGAACCATGGGAAGAAGCAATTGCTGAAATAGAAACCAATCGAGATCATTATATAGAGATCCCGCCCATTTCCAGCCGCCATGGATTCGAGATTCGGGAACGCTTTGCCGAAAGCATATCTCAAGATCCTACCTTTCAGGGCCGCCTTTTCAAGGCCCTGGAGCGCAAAAAGCCCTTCCGCAATTTCCGCTACGAAGTAGATGATTCCTCCTATCTCCAAGATTGGTACGACTTTGAGTCGGCGGAGCGCGAGTTGTACGTCCTCAAGCAACTTGTTGAAAAGAAATTCGGTCATGAGAAACTATGGGAGTTGGAAGAGCAAGTCGTCCATACACAGCAAACAACGACCATCCCTACCGCTCCCCCCAACTATCAAGCGGTTTTGGAGCAGGCCCGGACCTTGACGCGCGAGCAACAATTTGAATTGGTTTCTGAGTTGCTCAAAGACTTGCAGGACCAATCCTAAACATCTTTGGGAGAAGGCGATGGAGGTGGGCGAGTCCCTGAAAGCCCGCATCCGTGCTTTCAGGGTCGGTCCCATTCCAGACTTCGCTTTCGCTTCGGCCCTCCGCTTTGCTGCGGGCTGCTCCCTTCAGTCGCATCTTCCAGGCACCTCTCGCTTGCCGATAGCAAAAAGACGCGATTTTCAGGCGCTTGCCGTTAGATTCGCCGAAACTTCTTCCCCGGCATTTGGCGAAGCAAATCTTTGAATTCCATACCGAGAAGGATAGAATTGAGTTTTTGGGCAGGGATGCCCGTATGTACCGTGATTTGATCCACCACGGCTTCCCCCTCAGCCAGAAAATTCAGAATCTTGGCTTCCTCCGCCGAAAGGGGAATGTCTGGCGGACTGAGCGCCAGTTCCAATTGTTCGGTCTGATCGTTGTGCTGCTGCCATTGGATGTCGAGATCCGCCAACACCTCTTCAGGTGAAGTGACCAGTTTGGCGACCTGATCCCGGATCAGGCGATTGCAGCCTTTTGAGAAAGGATCTTGCACCCTGCCCGGCACTGCATAGACCAGACGATCTTGCTCGAAGGCCGTCCTTGCGGTGATGAGGGCACCTCCTCTTTCGCCTGCCTCTACCACAATGACCGCTTTGCACAAGCCAGAAACGATGCGGTTTCGCGCGGGAAAGTGCGGCGCGTCCGGTTGAGTTCCGGTGAGATACTCTGTCAACAATCCCCCCCGCTGCTCCATTTCCCGGGCCTTTTGGGTGTGTCTGCCCGGATATACCATATCCAGGCCATGCCCTAGGACAGCGGTGGTGATTCCCCCAGCTTTCAAGACTGCCCGATGCGCCGTGATGTCGATGCCATAGGCCAGGCCACTGACGACATTGATGCCCCGCTCCGCAAAGAAGGTTGCAAATTGCTCGGTCAGTTCTTTTCCATAATCCGTGGCTTTGCGGGTGCCCACAATGGACAAATTGGGCTGCGAATTCAGGGCTACGTTGCCCTTTTTGAACAGGATGAGTGGGGCATCATAAATGTATTTGAGCGCATGGGGATAGCCTTCATCCAGATAGCTCAGCACTTCTATGCCGTGCTTCTGACAGTACATCAGTTCCCGGCCTGCCCGATCTAGTTGTCGGCTCTTCTTCACCAATTCCACCGCATGCTCTCCGATACCTGGTGCTTTGAGAAGTTTGCCTTTGGGAGCGGTAAAGACCCCTTGTACGCTGCCACAATAGGCAATCAGATTCTTGACGCTAACGGGTCCCAAGCCCTTGGTCAGGGACAAAGCCAACAAATACAAACTCCTTTCGTCCATGGCAGCAATTTCTTCCTTGCAGAGGGGAAAAACAAGTGGGAGAAGAAGTCAGACCACTCCGTTGCCAGATCGCAAAGCTGTCAGAGGCCAGATTTGCCGATGGCAAGGGGGAAGCATGACCGCTTTCGCTGCGGGAGGCGAGATGCGGGATTTGCCGATGGTAAGGGTACTGCTCTCGCGCGTTTGCAACGCGTGAGGGTCAAGTGAGAGAGTTTGTAACTCGCTGGGATCAGTAGGTAAAAACTGGAGCTACCTTCTTTCCACACTCCCCCTCTACCCGCATCCTAGATCTGCGCCAATCGGTAAACGAACCGATTTTCGGTAAGGAGAAGGGAGAATTCCCGCTGGCAAGAAGCCTCCTAATTTCGAACCGACGAATGATGAATATCGAATGATAATCGGATGGCCAACGGCCCACCAATCCCCTAGTTCCCCAATTCCCCAATCAAAAAAACTTCCCGCCCAGACACATTGTGCCTGGAACGGGAACCTCCGAAAGTATCAAAAAAAGTAACAAACCATGCGGTTCAGGTCCAGCAAGGGACCCAAACAATCACAGCTAAGCTAAGTGAGTCTTGCTGATAGACTACACCTGGAGCCGGAGCTCCTAGTCCACATTGTCATGCAGAAAGGCGTTGTTGTCTCTCAGCTTATAATTTTGTTCCTGGTCTCCTTCGACACTCATCCGGGACAAGCGATACTCATTCCGGCTTTGTTTGTCGGGATCTACCAGGACTTGTTTGCGTAAGTAGGCGGGAACGGTTTCCAAGCCTTGCAGACTCTCAGGATCGTGAATGTCGTACACCTTGGAGTTCAGCTTTTTCACCCGCAATTCGCGCTCTGTGCGGTCTAGCCGAGGCAATTCTGCCCGACGAACGGGTTGGGGCTGTGGCTCTGGGGTCATCTGCACCGTTTCTACTACCTGAGGGGCTTCTTCCTTCTCGACAGCTACTTCTTCAAAACGAGTGGCGATCACGGTTACCCGGATCTTTTCGCCCATGTCTTCGTCATAGACGATGCCGTAGATGATGTTGGCCTCATTCCCAGCAGCTTGCTGGACATGCTCCACCACTTCGGTGGTTTCATCCATCCGGAGAGATTCCTCAGAAGCCGTGATGTTCACCACGATGCCACGGGCGCCTTGAATGTCGATGTTGTCCAGCAAAGGAGAATTGATCGCCGTTTCTACCGCTTCCATCGCACGACCTTCGCCTTCTGCCACTGCGGTTCCCATCAAGGCCTTGCCGCCATCACGCATGATGGTACAAACATCTGCAAAGTCAACGTTGATGTAGCCTTCCGTCGTGATGATTTCGGCGATGCCTTTGGCAGCATTACACAACACCTGATCCGCTTCCTCGAAAGCCTTCTTCATCGTAACACTGGATCCGAGGATCTTGTGCAGGTTGTTGTTGTCGATCACGATCATGGTATCCACCACGGAAGCCAGTTCCTGAATCCCAGAATCTGCTGACTGAGAACGACGAGGGCCTTCGAATTTGAAAGGAGTGGTCACGATCCCCACCGTCAGGATGCCCATTTCCTTGGCCATATTGGCAAGGACAGGACCTGCTCCGGTTCCGGTTCCACCGCCCATACCAGCGGTGATGAACACCATTTTGGTGTCTTCCGCCAAGGTCGTACGGACTTCTTCCAGGCTTTCGATGGCTGCCTTTTTACCAATTTCAGGGTTGGCCCCTGCCCCCAAACCTTCGGTCTGGTTGGCACCAAGACGAATCTTGGTTGGCACATCACTTTTATTCAGGGCTTGTAGATCTGTATTACAGATGATGAACTCGACACCTTCGATGCCTTTTTCATACATATTATTGACGGCATTTCCACCACCGCCACCAACACCAATCACCTTGATGATGGATTTTTCTTCTTTGGGAAATTCAAATTGCATGGCTCGGTTTGTTAATGATATGAGACATAAATCGGGAAGAAGAGAGAGGGGTTCACTTAGCCGCTATTCCTTCCCAGGATGAGTTATTTTGAGGGTTATTCGATGAATTCTCCGGTATTGGTCAAGGTGCTTTCAAACCAGGTTTTCACCTTATCGATGAAGCTGATCCGCGGGGTACCGCTGCTGCGCTGAGAATAGCCAACTGGCGCTGCCACCCCATCTTTACGACCGCTGGTCCGCACGGGAGCATAATCTTTGGCATCCAATCCCATCACCACGAGACCCGTTCCGGTCGCATACATGGGCACATTGACTTCGTCTACCAGACCGCTAGCGAGGTGCTCCCCAGGGAGACCAATGCGGGTATCAATGCCGGTAACATATTCTACACATTGCTTCATGTGCTGTAGTTGGGCTCCACCGCCAGTTACCACGATCCCTGCTACCAATTTGTCTTCGTAGCCAGAGTTCTTGATTTCGGCGAGCACAAATTCCAGAATCTCTTCCATGCGAGACTGGATCACGCGGGCCAACATGCTTTTGTGGATTTCTTTGGCAGGCCGATCGCGTGGACCAGGAATGCTGATCACTACGTCTTCGGTTACCGCGTCAGCCAGAGCACTGCCGTACTGTACTTTCAGCAGTTCGGCATGCTTCTTCATGACTTTGCAGCCATGCTTGATGTCCTCCGTAACGATGTTGCCACCGAATGGAATCACTGCCGTATGGCGAATGATGTTGTTTTCAAATACTGCGATGTCAGTGGTTCCCCCACCGATGTCGACGAGGCAAACGCCTGCTTCTTTTTCTTCTGCGGTCAAAACAGCAGAGCTTGAAGCCAGGGGTTCCAAAATGAGTTCTGCCACTTCCAGTCCAGCCCGCACCACACATTTGTAGATGTTGTTGGCGGCAGTGGTCTGGCCAGTTACGATGTGAAAATTTCCTTCCAGGCGCACCCCGGACATCCCTACCGGATCAATGATCCCAGCTTGAGAATCTACGGTATATTCCTGAGGCAGAACATGGATGATCTCCGTGCCAGGCTGCGTGGCGATTTTGAACATATCGGCGTGCAAGCGACTGACGTCTTGCTGGGTGATTTCGAAGTCAGCATGGTTCAGGGTGATGATCCCTTTGTGTTGCATGCTGCGAACGTGCTCCCCAGCAATGCCGACATGCACCACTTCAATTTTGATCCCGGAATGCTTTTCAGCTTCCGCTACCGCCTCGCGGATGGCTTGCACCGTTTTTTCGATGTTGACCACCACCCCACGGCTCACTCCATCAGATTGGGCCTTTCCAAGTCCCAGGATGTTGATCTTGCCATACTCATTTCGTTTGCCGACGATGGCGCAAATCTTCGTAGTCCCGATGTCGAGGCCTACGATGATTTCCTCTGTGGTTGGGTTTTTCTCAACTGACATAGCTTAGTAAAAGGTTTGTTTGAACTTTCGTGAATCGGAATACAAGAGGTGAATATCTTTGGGGGCTTATCGTTTGGCGACGACTTGGCCCCGGTATTTCAAGTTGATGGTGCGATAGTGATCCCAGCCTCGCTCTGGCAATACCTGACGGTAGAAATCCAGGAGGTTTTGGAATTTGTCTTCGATTTCGACGGGATAACCAAATTCGATCCGCTGGTTGCCAATCTGAGGCTGGAGCAAAACTTCTCCGCTTTGCTGGATGATGATCTCCGCGATTTGGGCATCCCAGAACGCGTCTTTCCGAATGAAGTTGACCAGGGGCATGGCCGACTCGATGGTGGAGCAAGCGAAGGTATCCACCACGCCTTCCTCGAAATCGCCCCGAATCAGGAGAACATTGGCCACACTCCCAGACTGAACCGGAAACTTGTGTCCGGTGCTATCCACAAAGAGATAGTTCCCTGAATTATTCATGATGCGGCCTGCCGGGTCGCGGAGGCTCACTTCGATTTGCAGCTCTCCAAGCAGAGATTTATACGCT
>JBCCCJ010000127.1:0-8780 GCA_039033615.1 Bacteroidota bacterium | reverse complement strand
TGTCCGGTGATTTCGATTTCGTCCAGCAAGCGTTGAACGGGAGAAAGCTGAAGCCTGCCTAGTTCTTTGTTTTCCCCTTTTTCTAAGATAAAGTTTTCAACCATCAAGGGTTCGTATCCCAAAAAACTCACCCGCAAATAGAACGTGCCACTAGGTACTTCTCGGAGAGAAAAACGGCCCTCCTCATCAGCCAGGCTGCCAGCAACTATCTGGCTGTCGGTGGGTAGGTGAATGGAGACAGAAGCATACGCCAGACCTTCCTGGTCAAAGGCATCCAGCACTTGCCCTTGGATGCTGGCGGTCTGGGCAAACATCCAGGTGGGAAGGAGACCCAGGAATAGGCAGAAACCTTGGAAAAAGCATCGCATAGAGAAAGGAATTAAGAACCATCCAACTGTGCCCTTTTCTCTCGCGATTCAATCTGTTTCATGGTCGGGCACACCACTTAAAGTAACGGGAAATTATTGGGTGATTGGTGCCGGAGAAATCCTTTGTCCAAACAGAAAGGATTTCATTTTCCTCCAACCCCGGAGAAAGAAGGCCGTGTAAAAAAAGCGGACTTAGCCCTACTCAATCCTCCTCCCGTCTACTTCGCTTGTTGGTTGCCAGAAATCCTTTGTATCTTTAGTAAAACGATGATGGATATGCAACCTTCTTTCTCTTCTCCCTCCACTGTGCCAACTTTTCTTCTGGCAGAGGAGGTAAATGGGATTCCATTCTATTATCGGGGATATCAGAAAGTCCTCTCTGGTGAGGCAACCTTAGAAGAAATTATGGGAAGTAGTGTCCTTCAATTCCTGATTCTTCAGCATATTTTTCGTGCACTAGCTTTGAAAGACCCTGAAGAAGAAAGGTACCTTATTGGAAACAATGAGGCCGGCTTACACATGGGACCTAATTCCAACGTAGGCAACGATTTAGCGATTTATCGTATCGGGCAATTAGGACCCGAAAATATGATTGGAAAGTACTCTAATATCCCGCCTGAAGTGGTAGTAGAAGTTGATATCCAAGTAGAAAATAGCCAAATGGGCGTCATGGATGGAGTGTATTTGAAAACGCAGAAGATGTTGGATTTCGGGGTTCAGCAGGTAATTTGGTTTTTTACCCAAAGTCAAAAGGTTCTCTTAGCTGATTCATCCGGACCCTGGCAAACGTTGAATTGGGATCGGGAAGTACAGATCATTGACGGCTTGATGGTCAATGTTGCTGCCTATCTTAGAAAAAAGGGCGCACTTTCTTAGCGCTTTGTTACCTTCCTTTTGTGTTTCGGCCACTCGCGATTGGAATTTGCCTCCTGCTGACTGGGATGAGCTTGTCTTCTGTTTGGGGACAAAACGAATCCTCCGTTTTGCGGCTGTCCTTCAATCGCCAAAACAACTTCACCTACGGCACTCAGGTGGGGTTGACATATTTCTACCAGAAAGGAAAATATCGTCTGGAAGGTCACCTTGGGCACGACAATTTGTTCAATACCCGCCGCAAGACGGCTCCCTTTGTGCAGCTATTTGTTCGTGGAAGCATCTGGCAATACTACCAATTGAATCCGAAATGGGAAGTGGCCTCTTGGCTGGAAACCGATCAATTCTGGAACACTGGCAACCAGCGCCACACGCTCTATGGTGGAGTTCGCTATCGACCGATGGAGGGAACAGAAATCACTCCTATTCTTGGTTATAGTTGGGATTTGCGTTCCGGCATCTGGGACCAGGGAGCGAGTCCCGGCATCCAGGTGCAAAGCCGCTATGACTTCGGGGAGGGTCTCCAGATGGAAACCCGCATGCTGGCCCGCGTCAAATACATCAACCCTCGCCACCAGCGAAACGTGATTCTCCAATCTGAATGGAGCAAGACCTTCAGCGAAGATGCTGCCATGTCCCTCTTGGTGCAGGGTGGAAGCAATCAAATGGATGATTATCAGGCCAACTCCATCGAGCGAATCAAATCCGATACCGTTGCCGCCCGGCTGAGTTTGCAGTACCGATTGATGCCGGGGGTATTCTGGGAATCGACTAATCAGGCCAGTTGGACCAGACGGATGCTGGATTATGATGTATTCAAAGGCAACGATGTCGAATTCAACGATCTTTCTTTTGACCAAACCGATTTTTATACCCAGCAGAAAGTATCGTTTCGAGGAAAAAAAACCCACGGCTGGTTTCGCTACGCCTATCAAAACCTGGGCCGGGGCTATGACCTGGACAATTCTCGTGAATTGCCAGAGCGGGAGTTTGAGCGCTTGTTGGACCGAGAAAAGCAGAAGGATTACTTCCGCCGCCAAACAGAATTGGAGCTTTCTCTCTACCATCAAGCCAAGCCCAAGCATCAACTGGCCCTGGTTGGCACCAATCGCTACCAGCAGTATGACACCCCCGGCGAAGCCAATCTGGATGATCATGATGAGTTGAATTATGGCTTGAGCGGAGAATGGACGGCCAATTGGACCCGCTCCTTTGTCACCCGCTATCAACTGCTGGGCAATGTGCGCCGTTATGCCTTTTTGTTCAGTGAGCGGAGCCAGGACAACTACACCCAGCGCTCCCTGCGACTGGAATTTGACTATCGCTGGGACATCAATCGAAAATGGCGACTGGCCGGAGAGCAGTTTTTGTACGTGACCTATCACGTCAAAGACTTCGAAGACCGCAACCTGACCGATCGTTCAACCCGAAATCTGGAGAGTCGGGTTCGCCTCAACTACCGTCCCAAGAAGGGGCTGGATTTGGAGTGGAACCTCTACCGCCGAGAGCTCCACGTCTCCTATTTGAATTGGGAAGAATTTGCAGAAACCCCGCTGGACACCACGGTCACCTACATCGCAGATTTTTGGACCCACTGGCAGGTCCCAGTCAAGTGGGAGAAAACCCGGATTCAGGTAGATGTGGGCTATAAGCACTTTAGCCAACTCCGCTACCTCAATACGTCCATGATCAGCCTGCAAAATGTCCTGAGCCCCATCAACCTCCACATTCGCTCCCATCAAACCGGACCTCAGACGGGCATCCGTTTGGTCAACCGACGACCGGCCTCCCTGGAATTGTCGATTTGGTGGCAATTGCAGGTCCAGGATTTCCGCTACGAGGAGGTAGCGTCATTTTCGACCCTCTCCGCCAATTATCGGGAGGAAATTCTCCAAAATACGGAGATTGCTTTCCGCCCCTTTGTGCGGTTGCAGGCAAATATTCTCCTACGGCAATGAGAATTTGGGTAAGTTTGATTCAAAGTAGCCTCATTTATGGACGACAAGAATCAAAAAAATCAGCAGAACCCGAATCAGCTCAACATCGAACTCCCCGCAGAAGTCGCTCGGGGCGTGTATAGCAATCTCGCAGTCATTTCTCATTCTCATTCAGAATTTGTGCTGGACTTCATCCAGATCATTCCTGGCACCCCAAAAGCGGAGGTTCGCTCGCGCGTGATCGTTACCCCCCAAAATGCCAAGCGTCTGCTGATGGCGATGAAGGAGAACATTGACAAATTCGAGCAGGCCCACGGCGAGATTCCCGTTCCGGAGCGGGGGGTACAGTTGCCTCCGGCCTTTGGCGGACCAGCGGGCTTTGCCTGAAAATAGGAATCCGAATGCTCGCCCTGATTTCTTTTCCATTCGGCGATTCGTGGCGTCCCTCTTGTCCAATTGAGTAGCCACGTAGCCACGAATGATCCGCGTAACGGCCTGCTTTCGGCACAAAACCACAACGGGGGACGCCAATGAATGGTATCCCCCGACGTTGAGTAGGTACGTCTATTTAGAACAGACGTTTGTAGTATTCATCGGCCATCCGATCAGAGTCAAAGAAAGGCACGACGTCCCGCATACTTTGCTTGACGATGTCCCACCATTTGTCTGAATGATCATAATAGGTCGGCAGAATTTCTTCATTGAGCAGGTCCATCAGATGGTGGTAATCGTGATCGTCCTGCACCTCAATGGGGTCGCTCAGGTTCGCTTCTGGAATGATGAAGGAGTTTTTGCCAGGTTTGGCAAATTCTGGCATCCAGCCATCATTGGTGCTGAGATTCACCGATGCATTCATCGCAGCGGTCATGCCACTGGTCCCAGAAGCCTCCCGTGGACGACGTGGCGTATTCAGCCAAATGTCTGATCCCTTTTTCAACAAAGCCGAAGCATCCATTTCGTAACCCGTAACAATGGTAGCGGTCTTGCTGAGGTGAGTCATTTGCACCAGGCGGTTGAACAAATCCACCGCGTAATTATCCAGCGGATAAGGCTTTCCCGCCCAGATGATCTGAACCGGGTGCTTGGTCTGGCTGATGAAAGAGTAGAAGTTCGCCAGATTCCGCATGATGAGATCAGCGCGTTTGTAGGCGGCAAAGCGACGCGCCCAAACGATGGTCAGTTTATCAGGATCCAGGAGATTCCCAGTTTGATTGGCAACAAATTTGAACAGCTCCACCTTCAGTTCCCGCTTCCGCTTTCGCAAAGCGTCGTTGTCATCGGCATCCAACGCGGCTTTCAATTCTGCATCCTGCCAGTACTTTTGGTTCTGCGCATTGGTGATGCCAATGATTTGCGGACGATTTTTGACTTCTGCCCACATTTCATTGGAGACCTCCGCGTGGAGTTGAGAAACGCCATTCGCGGCCTTGGCCATTTGCAATGCTGCGGCAGTATAGTTGAACCCGTCGTGATGGGTATTGGTCATCTCCCGCACCGTTTCGAGGGATACATCGGAGAAGAAACCCATCTTGCTCAGCATGTGGATGTTCCGCTCCTCATTCCCCGCTCTTTCTGGGGTGTGCGTGGTGAAGACCAGCTTTTGGCGCAATTTTTCCACGCTGCCCTCATCTTCATACAAGCGAAAGGCCATCGGCAAGGCGTGGGCCTCATTCATGTGATAGACATCTGCTCCACCGAGTCGCTTCACCAATTCGTAGCCTGCAATGCCCAACACCATGCTCTGCGCAATTCTGGCAGCGGCATTGTTGTCGTAGAGGCGGTGGGTGATGGTTTGAGAAAGATAGTCGTTGGTTCCTTCGATATCGGTGGTCAGAAAGTACATCGGTACCGTTCCAAAGACTTCAGGCGCGAGGTACCAAGCCTGAGCTTTGACGACGTTGCCGTGAATGTTGACCGGAATGATGATATCGGTTTGCTCCAGGAAGGTATAAAACCGCTCCCGAAACAGCGGTTGCATGGCGCTGTTGGAATCACGAATCTGATCGTAATAGCCAAATTTCCACAGCATCCCAACCCCAATCATATTTTGCTTCAGATCGTGGGCGCTGCGCATGTGGGAACCCGCAAGGTATCCCAGTCCTCCGGAGTAGTTCCGAAAAACGTGTTCGATGCCAAATTCCATGCTGAAATAGGCAACTCGCTTTTGGTAGGCTTTGGGAGGCGTGTAGGGATGTTCCCAGGTACAGTTAGTCTTCATTCAGACGTTGAGTTAGATGAACAGTCAAAGCATACGTTCAACATCTCACCAGGAATAGAAATGCTGAACACAAGAAGGTTCGCGTAATTTTCGATGCCAAAAATAGTTCCTTTGAGGGGAATTACAAGCTGGTTTTATCCGCAAGGATTTTCTCCTCCGCCTCTGGTTTCGGAAGAGCAATCTTTCAAGAGGGGCTTTGGGCAGGAATAAAGGGGGTTTGAAAAAAAAGGAATAAGATTTGAAGTATATTTGTGACCTTTTCCTGGATTTCTTTCGTCTAAGTCAATTACCCACCTTTTTTTTCTTTTTGAGTGACCTCGTATCAAGTGGGCTGTCTCAACACTATTAAGATTAAGGCAACAACATCCAGTTATGCAACACCTGATTCAAAAAGGGAAAAATACCTTAATCATCGGCGGAATGCAGGGAATCGGTTGGGAATTTGCCCGATTGGCTGCTCCCGATGCCGCTAGCCTGATTCTGGTAGACGAGTCCGAAGGTCATCTCAACCAAATTCGGAAAGAACTGACCCAGCAACATGAGGGGGAACTGCACGTTTCTGCTCATGCACTGACTGCCTTTGACGCAGCAGAAGACATCTATACCGATACCATGCTGTATCGCCACCTCAACCAGGGAGAGATGACGGTGGACCAATTGATCAATGTCTTGGAGTTTCGCTCCGATCAGGCGACCCTGGATCAGTTGTGGGAAGAAGACGTAACCGCCTCTCACTACAACTTTGCCACCCTCATGGAGGTAAACCAGCTGTTTTTCATGGACATGATTGCAGCAGGCAAAGGCGAAATCTTGAACGTGCTGGCCAAACCTGGCACCATGGCACCCGAAGTGGAAGATATGTTCTTTCACACCCAGGCGCTGTTGCTGGAGTTCTCCGCCATGCTCAACGAGCGCTCTCCCTACGATCACGTAGGCGTGCATACGCTCTGTACCTCAGAGTCTTCCTTCGTGCTACAAGCCAAGGTCATGCCCGAAAACATGGCCAGCGACCTCACGCCTCCAACCTGCTCCGCCAAGGACATCGCCGACTACGGCTATCAAGTCCTTTCTCGCGATCAGCACTGAGAAGCGAGCGTAACAAAACTCATGCATACAGCCGCAGGTGGAACTGATCCGCCGGCGGCTGTTTGATGTATCAGTTCGAGAATGTCATTGCTGTCTGACAGTTCCATCTTTGGAACGCTCTGACTTCTGACCGCAAAGCGGTCTGACTTCTCCCTACGGATACAACGACAGCCGCTCCGTCCGGTGAAAGGTTACTTTGAAGGGCGCAATCGGCGGGGTGAGGGTTACTTCGCTGATCACGTCCCTGGTCGCATAATCGACCTCAATGATTTTGCCCACATTCACTCCACCGAAGGTGATCGAGCCTGAGGAATACACCACGTGATCCTGCTCCACGAGATAGTCTACCTCTGAAACGATGCGGGAATAGGTTTCCTCTCCCCGTTCTTTTCCGTAGGTCCAGGTTTGTTGGATTGTCCGGTTGACATCATCGACCTCATAAGCCACCGCGCGACTGTAGGGCGATACATTGTTGAAGTTGCGGTTGTCGCCATTGTCGAAAATCAGCCAGTCATTCTCTGGGGTGAGTATTGGGGCATGTTGATACCAGTTCCACTCAAAATCGGGATGGTTGCTCAAGCCGTTGAGGACATCGGGGTCGGTGATCGGATTGCCGTTGGCATCCAGAGGCTGTAGCAAAAACTGGTTGAGATCTTCTCCTCGTCCATTGGTCCCCCACCCCTGGTGGCAGCCCATGATCCACACTACTTGATTGTCCATGGTGAGTTTGATGACCCCCTGGGTACGTCCGGAAATGACGATGGTATTGTCCTGGGCATCATAGGCCACGGCATTCACGTGAATCCAATCCACCGGATCTTCGATCAAGGTGCGCCGAGCGTACTCCAGAGATTCATTCAGATTCCAGGTCCGAACGATGTCGCCCGTCCCCCGATCCAATTCGATGAGGTAATCCTCTACGGTAGGCTCATTGCGCTTAGAGACGGTTACAATGAAGTTCCCGTCCGGCTTTTCGATCACGTTGTGATGGAAGGTATAGCCCGGCAACTCCCAAAAGTTGACGATTTCCCCCAGCATGTTCATCTCATACACCCGCTCTAGCGCTGCTTCGCCAAAGTAGAGATTTCCATTCGCCAGACGCTCCACGCCATTGTCGTAGAACATATTGCCGAGTTCAGGGTGCCCCTTAAAATCCAGCCACCAGCGAATGTCCCCGAATTCGTCAAAGATGAAGGGTCGCTGGGGCCGAAGGGAACCATCATGTCCGAAATAACTCACCAAAGTCATGCCCGGAGCCCGTTGAGAAGCGCTTTGATCGATGCGAATGTCGGGCATCGCGGCTGAAAGCGGAGCCGTAATGGCTGAGAAGGTCTGCGTCCCCAGGGCTTCTCCCTGTTCATCATAAAAGGTCAGCTCAATTTGATTGTTGGTATTGGCGTAAAGGCCGAGGATGTCCAACTGGTGTTCGGTTTGGATCTCGGCAAAATCATGGACCACGTCCGAAGCGGTGCCTTGTTGTCCGACTACGCGAGATTCGATGCGGGTGGGTTCCAAGGTGGTCAGCCAAATTCTGGCCGTCAAAGGAGAGATCTCAAAAGGATTGACTTTGACGGAGTCCGTGAGAATCAGTTCTTCTATGGTCGGCGGAACCGGGTCTGGCTTACATTGGATGAGGAGAAATAGCGCCAGCAGTCCGAAGAGGAAATGAGGAAACTTGATCATGAAGCGAGTTGAAAGGTGAATCAGTGAATGGGCTAGTACTCCCTTCCACAACGAACGTTGATGGGAAAGAGATGCATGGAAATGAATCAGAATGCTGCCTCCCATGCCGAGATTGCCGCCACGGTTGGTATCAGCGAATCGGAAGTAGCGCAGATCCTTCAGGAAATGGGCGTGCGGAGGGGATTGGGAAAAAGCTCCCCTTTCCGATTGCCTTTTCGAGTAGGAAGGTTCTCTTTGAATACCATACTTAGCCCAATGACTTGAGCCACAAGTTCAGGTGATAAAGTTGAATCCATTAGCTTGCGATTATTGTAAAGGCGAGGGGGTTCCTATCATGTGCCCTTGACCCCGATTTTAGGACCACAATTTAAGGGGTACAGGAGGAGACAGGGAATGATTGAGTAGCTAACGGGAATGCTCTTATGAAACAAACAGGAATGATTTTTTTGCTCTATTTATTTTTCTGTGCTGTTGGATTTTGTCAGGATTCTGGCTACCCGGATAGCTTTTTCCCTCTTGATGCCTACACCACCATGAGCGAAGTGAACTATTTTATATATCATGAAGGCCTGATTTCAGGCCCTAACATTGAAAATAACAAGGGATATTTTCAAT
>JBCCCJ010000126.1:0-8794 GCA_039033615.1 Bacteroidota bacterium | reverse complement strand
TTGATGTTGAGTTGCAGCCCTTGCTCTTCGCCTCTGTTGGCCATCAAGGATTGTTCCCGAAAATAGTCCGCTGCTTCCTTCTCCCGGCGATAGCGGATGTAATCTTCATAAGAAATGAAAGAGGGTTTGCGGAAATTGACGTCTCCGACTTTCTCATAGATCGAAAATCCACTCAGGTCATCCTCCAATTCATAGCTGGTGCGCATATTGGAAGGATTCCCCAAATATAGAGGCGTTACGTACTCCTGCTGAGTGGCGTCTCCCCTCCGGTCGTTGGGGTTCTTTTTTACCTTATTGGTGTCTCCATCAAAAGGAAGGAGCAAGGGGGGATGATCTAGGTAAACGTCGGCGGTCTCTGCTGGGAGACGTACCTCTGCTTTGGTCCTGGAATCATCTGGATCGGTGACAAAAAAAGATGTCAGAGCCGATACGAGCAATGCTATGCTGAACTTCGACAAAGCCTTTCGTGTTTAGTGGTGCGAAGGATCGCGTTCGATATCTTCAGGTTCAAAGTAGAGGTTTACACCATAGGCAGACGAAGAAAATTAGACCAGGATGGATAACGATGATGGAACAAACTTAGGAAATCTCAGCCACAAACAAAGGGCAATTCGACTTCTCTATAACCACAAACAAGATTTGGGCAAGAAAATGCAAGAATCCGTTCGATTATTGAGAATCAGTTGTTACGGAGGGCCAATTTGATGATTTCTTCTACCGAAGCTGACTCTCCTTTCTCTCGCAAAATTCGGTCCACCCGTTTGTTGACTTCCGTCCGGGGAAAACCCAACTGCATCAAGGCAGCAGAGGCTTCCTGCTTTTTGTGGGCAAGGCTTGAGCCTCCGGCGGCGGCAGTTACTGCTTTGCCTTCGATTCCGCCAATTTGGATCTTGTCTTTGAGTTCCAAAATAATCCTTCCTGCCGTCTTTGCGCCGATTCCTTTGACTCTTTTGAGGGTGGCGACGTCTTCTCCCTGCACTGCTTGAACCAAGTCTGAAGCCGAGATGCTGGAGAGAATGGTCATGGCAGTATTGCCTCCGACCCCCGAGATACCGATCAACAACTCAAACAGTTGTTGTTCCTGTGGTTTGGCAAATCCAAAGAGCGTCTGGTTGTCTTCTCTGACCCAAAAATGCGTGTGAAGTTTTACCTCCTTTTTGTCCCGAATTTGGCTGTAGGTATTGAGGGAAATTTTTACCAAGTACCCAATTCCCCCGCATTCGATGATGGCATGGGTGGGTTCGATTACAGCCAGGGATCCTTTGAGATAAGCAATCAATTGATTGTGCGTCAGTGTAACGGAAAGAAGGAGTCGAAACGTTGCTCGACTCCCGTAACTTTGCGAGAAAAAAGGGAGTAGGTCCTAATAAGTCGGAAAAGTATAGGTCACTCCCACCAGCAAGCCGGCGGTCAGACCAAAAGTGTCCGCATTCCGGGTCAAGCCTCGAAAAAACGGCCAGTATCTTTCATTCCGGGTGTTTCCCCCTTCGGTAATGCGGAAAGTTGCCTCCTTGTTTTCAACGTCTTGGATGCTGTAATCCCCCCGAAGTCGGAGGTTGAGGGTAAAGTTGTCGGGGGGCAATTGAACGTCAAACCCAACTTCTCCTACCACCGAATAATCAATGGAATTGTACAATTCTGTTCCGGTGGGGAAGCGGGAAATCTCCTCCGAAAGCAGGAGATCATAGGCAGGATTGTCATTGTACAGAAAGGCGCTGGTCAAAAAGCCCGCCTGCATCCCGGCATAGATGCTGAAGAGTACTTTGCGGTTGATGGGGTTGGTGTTGAAGCCAATCATCAAGGGAACTTTGAAGTATTCCAGGCGCGTGGTGAAATTGGTTTCAGAGTTGATCCCGTCGATCACGCTGTACTTGCCTCCTTGTTGAGAGAAGATGCCGTTGACCCGAAAGCCAAAGTAGTCATTGAAATTGTAGCCCAACACGACGCCTCCGGCCATGCCCCACAATGCTTCTGGGGTATATGCCTCTGGTTCGAGTTCGATGTCATCTGCATTGTACAGGAAGACAAATTGGGGTTGGGCAAATCCGCCTACTTTCCAGCCCTGCTGCGCTTGCAATGCATGGCTGACAAAAAAGAAGGCCAGAAACGTGAATGCCAGGGAAAGTTGTTTCATTACGTATCAGTTATCGCGCTAAAAATAGAACGAATCTGGCGGCTTTCAAAGCTGGAAACCTGAGAAGGAGATTAAGCTATGGCATAGTCTGTAAACTTGCGCTTGTAGGGGGCATGAAAGCCAAGTACAATGTTTGTCTTTGGAACTCCTCTTTCTAACAACTCTTGGGTCACCCCTGACTCGATCCCATCACGCTGTACCCAAATTTTCCCATCAGACTTCAAATCCATGTGGATCAGGCAGGCATGAATCCGGCGAGGGCCATCCCATCCCACTCGCATGAGATAATAATGCCCACCTTCGTCATCAAAGAGCAGCTGAGTTTCGAATTCCTCTAGCTCCCGCTGGTATCCCGCATGGCCTCGGATGATTTCCTTGATGTATTCGCGATATTGAACTAACTGATCCATTGGACGATTTCTTCAGTAGAGGAGGAGAATACGATGATGTTGACTCTGTGCTGTTCAATGATTTCTTGAACTAGCCGATAGTGAAAACGTTCTTCAAAAATGTCATCTGGTACGGCAAGAAATAATTCTCTGTCAGGTTCTACTTTACCCAATGCCCACTGATAGTTTAAAAATTGGCCTAAGGCTGAATGAAATTCATAAATGAAAGACTCCGAAAGAAAACTTTTGATTTCTACAGCAATCTTGGTTTGTCCTTTTTCAGCTGCCAACATTTGTTCTGCCCCCAGATCAATGGCCATTTTCACATCCTCATAATCAATGCTATAAGGATCATGAGTAATGAGCCAACCTTCTCTCAGTAAGGCTGCCTTAACTTGCTCATGAAAAAAATCCTTTGCTGCCATATCCTTAAAAATAACAAAAGGAAACGATTCCTAATAACCACCTTTCTGAAGCCCTCTTCTCGGTCTCTACTTGGCATTAGACACAATTTCGCTTACCTTTTGCTTGCATCTACTACCTGGACTTCTCAACTCTTTTCATGTTCCTCTCCATCCATCCAGACAATCCCCAACCACGCCTACTAGATCAGGCTGTCAAAATCCTTCGCAACGGTGGGGTCATCATCTATCCGACGGATACCATGTATGCCCTCGGCTGTGACATCAATAGTAAAAAGGCGGTACATGAAATCTGCCGCATCAAAGGCATAGACCCCAACAAAGCCCAGCTTTCCTGCGTTTGCGAGAATTTGGCTATCACGGGTCTCTACGTCAATCGGGTCAGTACTCCCGTCTTCAAATTGATGAAACGAGCCTTACCTGGGCCTTATACCTTCATTCTCGATGCCTCACGGGAAATTCCCCGGCACTTTCAGCATAAAAAGACGGTGGGCATCCGGGTGGTGGATCACCCCATTACCCAGCATCTCGTGCATCGTTTGGGCAATCCCATTGCTTCCAGTACCATTCCCATGGAAGAGGAGGATCTCACCAGTGTAAAAGACCCAGTCTTGCTCTACGAGCGATGGGGGAAACAAGTCGATCTCGTCATCGACGGCGGATACGGCAATGGAGTCCTATCGACCGTCATTGACTGTAGCAGTGCGGTAGATATGATTACCGTCTTGCGAGAGGGAGCAGGCCCCCTGGAACCCCTGGGCCTGGACATGGGAGAATGAGGGGTCCGATTTCGCCTTACAAATTCAGCCAATACACCAATTTGAAGACCAAGGCCCGGTTTTTACTGCTGAAGTCCGTCGGCAAATAGTTTTCGGTGTACACAATGAAAAAGTCTGAGGCGGGTTGATATCGCCATTGAAAGCGGGCGTTCAAGTTGAGGTTGTTCAGGCGATTGTTGTACTGGACATAGGTGGTGAGAAACAATTGATCGGTGAAGGTCAGGTCTAACCTCGGGCCAATCAGGAAGAGTTGATCCTGCCCGTACCCATCCGCCAGTTGGACGTTGTTGTAATCAAACTGGAGAGAAATATTGCCAAAAGGCTGGTAGCGGAAGTTGAGCCTGCCGTTCAGGTTCAGGTTGGTGCCATTGTAAAACCCTCCGTACACCGCTTCCACATTCACATTGAACAAGCGTCGGGCATCACTGACATACTCCATCGAGACGGTGGACCAATCGTACGTTTCTCCCGTGAGAAAGGGAATCGCTTCAGAAGAAACCGGATTGAAATCAAAGGTCAACCGCTGGAAGGTGTAGTTGTAGCCCAAGCTCAGTTGAGAGGTATTCGCAAAGCTGATGGAGTACCCAAGGCGGTAGTTTTGATCGGTTTGGGTGCCATCCGGGATGTACACCTGTCGGGCTTCTGCCTCTGGCCCCATAACCACGATGGAGGGATGAGAAGGGAAAAATTTCCCGACGACATTGACAAAGCCGCTGATCTGACCGGGATACACCCGCTGACTTGGCACAAAACCCGCTTCGGCAAAATAATCTTCCCCAATGAAATTCACCCCTGTGAACGCCTCCAGATTGCGATCCGAGAAGCGAAAGAAGGCCGAACCTGCCCAGGGATTGGCATCGGCATAGTTGGCGAAAGATCGAGAAATGAAGGAGGAATGATACCAGCGATTGTCTTTGCTCAACAATTCCAGATCTGCAGTGATCGCGCGGTTGTAGGGATTCAACTGACGGACGACGCTGTCCCCTCGCTTGACCTCTTGGAAGACGCTTTCATGGAAAAAGCGGTTGGTGTCCGCTTCGGTTACGCCTAGACTCTGTTTGTTGACCATGCTGAGCGCAAAACTAGATTGAGCACCGAAGTTGCGTTGAATGGCGGCTACCGAATAGTTTTGGCTGGGCAAGCCCTGGGCTTCTGCCGCCCTAGTCTGCATATTCAGGACGTTGATGCGCCATTTAGGATTGAGGGAGCCACTGAGTCGGGCTCCATACAAAATCGGAACTGGTTGGAACAAACCAACCGAATCCTGCACCAAGCCAATCCGACGGGAGAAGAATGGCCGAGCTGAGGGAAAACCAGCATTGTCCAACAAATCACTGTTTTCCAGGAAAAATTGTCGCCGCTCGGGAAGTTGGATTTCAAAGCGAGTCAGGTTGATGACCTGATCATCGACTTCTACCTGCGAGAAGTCAGGATTGACCGTTACATCCAGGTTCAAAGAGGGAGTAACACTGATTTTTCCATCAAAACCAGGCTGAAGACCCGTAGATACGCTGCCGTCTCCATTCTCAAAATCCTGCGCCCCTCGTCCGGCCAGGTAGGGAATCAGCGACATATTCACGCCCGCCGGAGGGATGGGATCCTGCCAGACCAATTGCCCAGAAAAGGCCAGGGCCCCTGGTTCAAATTGAATCGGCGTAGCCACCCAGGAGGATTGCATGTTTCGCTTGCGGTCCGCTCGTACCAGGGCGATGTTCCACTCTGAGATATCACTTTTGTATCGAAAACTGTTGAAAGGGATGGCCATCTCTACGATCCAGTGGTCGCGGTAGCGCACCGTCTGAGAAAACCATTTGTTGTCCCAAAAGGCGTTGAAGCCTCCGTTGGACCCACCAGCCGAGACAATTCCTTCCATCTGAACCCCAGCGGGAGTCATGCTAAAGAAAAACCCATTCAGCCGATCATTGTACGGACTGAAGACAATGGAGACATTGTCGTTGAGGTCATAATCGAAATCGCGGCGAAGTGAATTGATCAAATCGGGCGTGGTGTCGTCTTCGCAGTAGAAAGCGACGTAGAGAAAATTCTCATCGAAGGTCAGTCGAGCCTCGGTCTGTACGGGAGCCTCGGTGGTATCTACGGGAAAATTCAGGTACCAATCTTTGGCTACGAAGGCCGATTCCCAGTCTGCCTCATCCAGCACTCCGTCAAGGACAATTTCGCCCTTGGCTTGGCGGATAGGCAATTGGGTCCCGGGCGGATGCTGTGCCAGGGACCATGCAGGAAAGCAACACAACAGACAACAACTGCTGAGTAAGAAACGCAAGTAGAGATTCATGACAAAAGTGTTCCGAGTTTGGGGCGCAAGTTGGTAAAAATCCTCTGTCTCAAAGGAATTCAGCAGACATTTTGGGCAATTTCTGCCGATCGCCCCCACTCAACCGGAGTGGAGAGAGAAGGTTTGCTTGGGATCTGTAGCCGCCTGCGGGGCAGGCATAAAAAAATCCCCCACCAGCAGGCAGGGGATATTTCCAGCTAGCGAAAGAGAATTAATCCTCTTTGCGCGAAACTTCGATTTGAATTTCCGCTTTCACTTCTTTGTGCAAGTGAACCATTGCGGTGTACTCACCAGTGTTGCGGATGTCGTCCAGGGTAATGGTCCGACGGTCGATTTCGTATCCTTGCTCCTTTAGCTTCGCCGCGATCTGAATCGCGGTAACCGATCCAAACAGCTTGCCATCGGCACCAGCGAGGGTTTCGATTTTGATGCTGAGGTCTTGGAGCTTATCAGCTTCTTCCTGAGCCTTTTGCTTGATGAACTCACTTTTGTGAGATGCCTGACGCTGCTTTTCAGCCAGTTGCTTCTTAGCAGAGGCAGTAGCCATCACCGCAAGCCCTTGAGGAATCAGATAGTTTCTTGCGTAGCCCGGCTTGACGTTGACGATATCGTCCTGGTCGCCAAGGTTTCGTACGGGTTGTTTCAGAATGACTTCCATGGGAATTAATTCAATTGCGGGTGAGAGCCTATTTATTTTTCAATCCATCGGTAACAAACGGCATCAGCGCCAAGTGGCGAGCACGTTTGATAGCTACAGCCAGGCGGCGTTGGAACTTCAAGCTGGTACCAGTCAAGCGACGAGGCAAAATCTTGCCCTGTGGGTTGACAAACTTCAGCAGGAAGTCGGGATCCTTGTAGTCGATGTAGCGAATACCAGCTCTCTTGAACCGGCAATATTTCTTCGCACGGGTCTGAGTTTTGATCTTGTTGACCGCGGTGGGCCCGATCACAGGTGTCTTAGCCATAATCTTCTTTCTTGACAGGGATTAAGATTTCATTGCTTTTTTGCGTAGACCAAAGCCTTGTTCCCGACGCTTTTGGTTGAAAGCCAGGGAGTGTCTGTCAAGGCGAACGGTCAAAAAGCGAAGCACGGTCTCGTCGTAACGGAATGCTTGGTCGAGTTTGGCAACAAAGTCACCATACGCAGTAAACTCAATGAAGGCATAATACCCATTGGTCTTTCTCTCAATGGAATAGGCTAGCTTGCGCATGCCCCAGTGCTCAGTGTTGTGCACTGCTCCATCATTGTCCTTGATCAAATTGACGAATTTGTCAACTGCCAGTTTGTGTTCAGCCTCAGGCAGTTCGGGAGTGAGGATGAACGTGGTTTCGTACTCGTTTTTAAACGATTTTGGTTTGATATCCATGATAGCGATTGCAAAATGGACCACAAAGATAGTGCTTTTGACTCAAAAAGCAATGCTTTGATTTCCAGAGGGGGAAAGCATAATTTTGCGGACAAACCATTCCTGGTTACTCCTTGTTGTCTTATCCCAACTGAAAAACAATCAATATGAGTGGTGAAGCAGGTGCTCCTTTGAAGCAAGTGTACGACATCATTGTCGTAGGTGGCGGGATCGTAGGTCTTGCCTCTGCATATAAACTACAAATTCGGAATCCGGAACTGCGAGTCCTGGTCCTGGAAAAGGAAGACAAACTTTCCGAACATCAAACCGGACACAATTCTGGGGTGATTCATAGTGGCCTTTATTATAAGCCTGGATCTTTGAAGGCAAAAAACTGTGTATTGGGCCGCCGGGAGTTGGTGCGATTTTCCCAGGAACATGGAATTCCGCATGATGTGTGTGGAAAAGTAGTCGTGGCGACTCAAGAGAGTGAGCTGCCATTTTTGGATAAAATCTTCCAGAACGGACTCGCGAATGATACCGAGGGCATTGAGAAAATTACCGGAGATCAGGTTCGGGAAATCGAACCCTTCTGTGCAGGGATCGCTGGGATTTGGTTACCCGTAACGGGGATCATTGATTTTCCAGCGGTGGTTTTCAAACTAGCGGAATTGATTCCTGGTATTCAGCCCCAGAGCAAGGTCCTCACCGGACATCAAGTAACAGGGGTCGAACAAGGAGAAGAGCTTTCTCAGGTTCACACCCCCAAGGGAAGTTTTCAGGGAAAGCGCCTGATTTTTTGTGGGGGCTTGCATTCGGATCGGTTGGCCCGGCAAGACGGTCTGTCCCCAGAAGCCAGCATCGTCGGCTTTCGAGGAGATTATTACGATCTCACTACAGATGCGGAACACAAGGTAAAGAACCTCATTTATCCCGTGCCCAACCCTGCTTTCCCTTTCCTGGGCGTGCATTTTACGCGCATGATGCGAGGAGGCGTGGAGTGTGGCCCCAATGCGGTATTTACTTTCAAGCGGGAAGGCTATGGGAAGACGGACTTCAACCTCCGCGATTCCTGGGAGGCATTGACCTTTGGGGGAACCTGGAGGCTATTTGCCAAGCATTGGCGCTTCGGTTTGGACGAGTATCGGCGAGCCTTTTCGAAAAAGTTGTTTCTCCGGCAGGTGCAGCGACTCATTCCCAGTCTGACCATGGAGGAAATCAAACCTGGACGGGCAGGAGTGCGAGCGATGGCCTTGGGATCCGATGGAAATATGATCGAGGACTTTCACATTGATTTCCAGGGACGCTCCATTCACATCCTGAACGCGCCTTCTCCTGCGGCAACAGCTTGTTTGTCCATCGGCAATCAGGTGAGCGAATTGGCAGAAGAAAGATTTGGCCTCAAAGTCTGAACCATCTGATCGGTAG
>JBCCCJ010000125.1:0-8822 GCA_039033615.1 Bacteroidota bacterium | reverse complement strand
GGATGGCCGGTTGAGCTTGCGAAATCCCGCTTGTCGAAGATACCGCCGAGCGGTGCGGGGCAGGTGACCTCATCCTTGGCCAACAGAAAATCAGGAGGGATTCAAAAAATGTCCATTGGTGTGGGGTCGAAGCGTAATCCTGCTCCTCTTTTCCACTAAAAGGGTAGAAGAACCAAATTTTCCTACTTTTGGGATACGCAAATGTACCCTCAGATGAACGCAGCATCCGATCAACTCCTATCCCTGGTGAAAACCCACTTCCCTCAGCTTTCTGAAGTTGGGTTGCAAGAAGAAATGGCTCAAGTTGGTCGTTTGATGAACTTCGAGGGCGGGGAAATCATCATGGAATATGGGAGTTACGTTCGCATGGTGCCTCTGGTGATTCGCGGCAGCATCAAAGTGATGCGAGAAGGAGAAGACGGAGGAGAATTGTTGTTGTACTTCCTAAAAGAAGGCGATACCTGCTCCGTTTCCTTTACCTGCTGCATGACCGAGAAGCGAAGCTCTATCCGAACCGTTGCTGAAGCAGACACCGAGATCATTGCCATTCCGGTGGAGCAGGTGAATCACTGGATGAATGCGTACCGTTCCTGGCGAAATTTTGTCATGCTGACCTATGACCAGCGCATCTTTGAACTGGTCCAAACCGTGGACAACATCGCTTTCAAGAAGATGGACGAACGGTTGCTTGCCTACCTTCAAAAACGGGCAGAAGTCAGCAATTCCTCTGACGTAGCACTCACCCACCAGGAAATCGCCTACGATCTGCACGCTTCCCGAGAAACGGTTTCTCGTCTTCTCAAGAAGCTAGAAGAGCAGGGAATCGTGCGGTTACATCGAAGCAAAATTGAGTTGTTGTAGGGGGCGAGAGGCAAGGAGTCATTGCCGCCAGCAACCTCTCTTCCTTTTCACCGAAAAGCGGGTCGTTTTCCCTTTCCCGATATTCGGATCTTCGACGCGAGAAAACGGGGCGGCGCGGAAAGGGTACCGCGAAAGCCCATCCCTGATTGTCATGCCGAACCCTCATTTCAGGCATTACCCTGACATCCCCTTGGATATAACAAATAGAAAGGAGCCACGAATTGACGAATTAACACAAAAAAAGGGCAGCGAGATGGGGAATTTGTGCCATTCGCCAAGGAAGGAAACCAAGCTCATTGCGCAGCGAATTTCCACGAATAAGGACTGGTGAGAAGGCAATTCGAATGAATAGGAATCATCTCCTCGGCCTGGAAAACCGAGGTGCGGTTGCCGTCAGCAACACTTCTTCCCTTTCACCGAAAAGCGGATTGTTTCCCATTGTGAGGGAAAACGGTGCGGCGCGGAAAGGGTACCGCGAAAGCCTTTCTCTCAAGACGGAGCCCCAAGCTTCCACCCACCTCCTAAAAATCTCCGTAGTAGTCTCTAGCGGCGGCTTTGGCTTCATCCACAGAGGTACGTCGCCCATCGACAATGCCGGCAATGAATGCATCGTACATCCCAAAGCTTTTGAGGTCTGCCAAAAATGCTTCCGCATCTTCGAAGGTGCGAAAGCGTCCGAGGACATATTTTTTCAGGCCGTCAGATTCTACCTCTCTGAAGCGGACCAGCTCATCTGCATAGGCATCCAGATTGAAATTTTCGAATGCACCGATCTGGACTTCAAAGCCTACTTGCAATTGATCTCCGGTAGTTTCCAGCAAACGCGAATTCTCCTGGCGTAGATTTGCCACTTCGGTTTGGAGGGTATCCAATTGGGCTTTCAGTTGGGCATTTTGGGTTTCCAGTTCTTTCCCGCCGCAGGTGGACAATATTACCAGAGCCGTGAGCACGAGCAAGGTGGGAATAAAGGTTGTGCGCATAAGGTAAATTTCTGACAGAAGAATGATGGATCGAGATAAATTTTCCCTTCAAAAATAGGAAAAATTCCCCAAATTGCTGAAAATCAGCGAGTATTTTCCTTTATCATCCTGTCTTTTGTCTACTTCCGCTCCCCCCATTTCTGATTGGCTCATCCTCCTCAATCCGCTGGCCGGCGGGCGCAAGGCTTTGTTGCGCTGGGATCAACTGCAACGCAGCCTGACCGATGCGGGCATTTCCTTCGACATGGTGTGGACCGAAGGGCCGGGAGACGCGGCTACCCTCGCCTTGGAAGGGATCGCTCAGGGATATCGACAATTGATGGGCGTAGGCGGAGATGGAACGGTGCACGAAATCTTGCAAGCCATCATGACCCAAACGGTAGTGCCTTCCCAAGAGATCACCTTCACGGTATTTCCCATTGGAACTGGCAACGACTGGGCGCGAATGTATGGCATCTCAGATCGCTTGGTAGCCCTACGAAAACGCCTCCAAGAAGGAAAACCCCAGTTGCAGGATGTGGGGCATATCCGCTTTTCTGATGGAAGTCAGCGCTTTTTCGCCAACGTGCTGGGAGCTTGCTATGATGCCTACGTGGTGGAAAAAACGCAAGGTCAGGATCGCTCCGGCTGGAAAGGAACGGTCTTGTACCTGAGACAATTGGTGAAAGGCTTGTGGGCCTATCAGGCACCGGAGATTCACCTCAAAGGAGAAGGTTTTGAACGCAAGGGCCCGGCCATTTTGGTGAATGCAGGGATCTGCCAGTACAGCGGCGGCGGCATGCGGCTCGTGCCAGAGGCCATTCCGGATGACGGCTTGTTGGACATCACCTTTGTTGATTCTCTTGGACCCTGGGAGGTCATTCGAAATCTCCCAAAACTCTACAATGGCAAGCTCTATGCCCATCCCCAAGCAGAACATGCTCGCTCTCCTTGGCTGGAAATCAGCAGCCAGCCAAACAGTCAAATCGAAGCAGATGGGGAACTCTTGGGCCAACTGCCTGCCCGGATTGAGCTTATCCCAAACGCTTTGCGCGTACTGCCATAATGCCTCCCACTACCAGCAGAAGGAATATCCCTAAAATCAGCCACTTCCCAGGCATGCTTGATGTGGGAATCAACTCTTCCCGCAAGTCCTCTGGCAGCGCCTCAACGTCTCCATACATGACATACGGTGCCCAAAAGAGGGGATGACTGAGGCCAGCATCCAGCAAGGTCAATTGGGCTTGCTGTAAGGCTTCATCTTTGGTTTTCCCTGCTAAGATCGCTTCGTAAAACGCTTGCATGAAGGGGGTAGTATAGGTATCCAATAAACTCCATTGGGTAGAAAGGACACTTTTGGCTCCGGTGTAGGCAAAGGCGCGGGTGAGACTCCTGACTCCTTCCCCTGGATCGACCTTGCCCCGATTGCCTTCACACAAACTGTTGACCACCAGATGCGCCTGGAATTGCCGGTGATAGAGGTCGTAGGCATAAATCGGCCCATCAAAGAGAGAAAGAAAGCTCATTTCTGGATGAAGAGAATCTACCACGCCATGAGTACTCAGGTGGAGAATGGCGGCAGAAGCCCCTTCGTAAAAGAAGGCCCGCTGCGACGCATCGGAGAAATAATGAAAGTCTCCCGCGACTTGACGCGACAAACTGTCTAACTCGACTTGAGAGCCGGGTAATGGGCGCAACCCCATCGGTGGACCTTGAAAGCGCGAGAACTCTATCGGCGCCATGCCAAGGAAGGAGGTGCGTGGCTGAACTTCGTTGGTTTGGTAGAGGGATTGAATGCCACAGGAAAACGCCTGACTGACGGCGGTTTTGCGGATCAGAAAAGGCAGCTCCCGGAAACTGGTCGGACGGAGGCTGGGTTCGGTCAGCATGGCGGAAAAAGGGAACTGCTCCAGCATGCCATCAGCGACGATGAGCAAGCGATTCATCTGGCCAGGGGAGGGGAGGGTGGGGAGCAACAACGCTGACAAAGGAGCCATCTGGGCTTGGAATTCCTGCGTAAAACGAGTTCCCCCGTCTGGATTTTGGACGAGCTGGTCTGCATGGGACTCCATCAGGTCCAGCAATTGGTACAATTGCGTCTCAATATTTTCCGGTTTGGCTATGACGGCTACCTGCATGGTATCTTCGGTCAACCAAAACGCAAACAGGCTGTCTTGACCTTCGAAGTACTCAACGAGGCATTGATCGGGGGCGAGGACGCGTTGCTGGATTTCTGCGATTTGTAGCGTAGTGTGGGAGGATTGAAGGGTCGAAAAGGCCGGGTTCAGGACCTCCATTTCTGCCCGCATGAGGCGATGTTGAAGCTGGAGGCGCTGCAAGCTATCTAGCAGGTCGAGCTTGCTATCCGCAAACGCAGGTTCGTCGGCATACTTTTCCTTCCAACTGCTCAGTTGAATCAGTTCTGCTTCCAAGCTTTGCCATTTGCGATAGGTTTCTTCCCCCACCATCGACTGGAGAATGGTCTGACTCTGAAGGTGCTCCCGGAGTTCATTGGATTTGCTTTTCTCCGCACATTGAAAAGCTTGTTCCAACCAGCTAGGTTCCTGGGTCTGTCGATAGAGGGCCAGGCATACCTGTAACCAGCTTTCGTACCAGGCTTTGGTTTGGGCTGCGCGGAGCCGCTTGGACTGTCGGGACTGGGGTTGGCTGCTGATCAGTTCGAGAAGGGAATCCGTTTGGTGAAAGAAGGCATGTGATTCCAACAGCTGATGGACCCCTTGGAACGCTTGCTGGTACCACTCCCAATGGGTTTGCCCCAATCGGGCGTAGTTTTCGATCAAGCGGGGAGAAAGATCAAGAGCGCTTTCTGCGGGAGGAAAACATTGAATGGCGCGCCGATAGGCGGTAAATGCCTCTGCAAAATCCTGGTTGGCGCGATAGGCTTCTCCTAAATTGTGATAGAGGAAACTTCGCTGCTGCTTTCCCGGTTGTAAGGCCAGTCCTTTTTGGAGTTGCTGGGTGGCTGAAAGGGGTTGGTCAAGGTCATAAAGGCTGGCCCCCCAATTGGCGTAGAGCCGCTGGAGGGAGGAGGTGTCATCGGCTGGATACCAATTCTCAGCTGCTTGATAGGCTTGTTGGGAGGCGGCGGACTGCCCCAATTTCCCATAGATCCAGCCGAGGTGGAGCGCCACGTTTCCTTGGCCCCAGACATCCCCCATCTCTTCGAAGACCCGTTTGGCTTCCAAGGCAATGGGCAAGGCTTCCTGAGGTCGATCTGTATGAGTCAGGGCTGCAGCCCAATAGTTTTGGGCAACTGCTTGGTAATAGGGATCCTGCTCCAAATTTGCGGCAGCCAGTTCATATTGCTCCGCAGCCTTGGGAAAATCTTCTGCCCATTCATATAGATTCCCCAAACTGACCGCCGTTTGACCCGTCAACTGACGGGCCTGATCTTGCTCAATGGCTTGGAACAAATACCACTCTGCGGAATCCTGATAGGATAAAAAGCCTTGTTGAGCGAGTTCCACATAACAATTGCCAATGTTCCGCCAGCCAAGAATGAGGTCTCGCTCTCCGGGTTCAAGGAGCCCCCGACGAATGGTTAAGGCCTTTCGGTAGTAGTTGATCGCCTGAGGATAGTCCTCCAGCTTGTTTTTGTAGCCTACCCCGATTTTGTGCCAAACTAGAGCTAACAACAAGGAATCTTCCCGCGAACTGATTTCGGAAATGGGCAACTTCAGTTCTGCCATGACCGCAGCAGTCAGTTGCTCTTCCGTGAAATCAGCCCGTTTTCGATAAAGGTCTTCCTGCAACAGCCCTTTGAGTTGTTGACCAACCTGCTTCAGGTTATAGGTGCTGTCTTTGGGAAAAGAAAGCAGCTGTTGTCCCCCAAAGAGGAACAACAGGCTGATGAATAAGCGATATAGATGGGTGCGTTGGCTCATGGAAGCGGGATCAAGGGCATTTCAGTTCATACAGGTAATCGTCCTTCAATTGGCCGATCCCTACTGGCAGACCGTTGAGGTTATGACTTTCCGTATTCAAGCGACCCATCCAATCCGCCACTGTAGGATCAATGTATCCATTGATCACTTGAATGGCTAAGAATCGAGACACATAGGGGGCGGCCATCGAGGTTCCGGTATTCAGGGCACAAGTCGGACTACTTGAGCCAATGGGATAAGGAATCAAGCTATTGACGTCTTGTCCAAGGGCGGCGATGGTAACCGAATTGACGCCAAAGTTAGAGCCATTATTGGAGGTGGTCCATAAACTTTTGAGGCTCGGGTCAAGGGCTGCCACTGAAACAACGGATGTGTTGTATTCCTTCTGGTCCGAAAAGCCAGAAGGCCAGTGATGACAAGAGTCGGTGTTGACGCCTGCATTTCCGGCAGAGGTTACCACGATGATGTCTCGCTCCTTGGCCTGCTCCATCAAGCCTTGTAAGGCAGCATCTGGTTCGTCGGCATAATATCCCCAGCTACAGTTGATGATATCGGCCCCATTGTCGATGGCATAGGTAATGGCGCACATGGCTGACTTAAGGTCGGAAGCTCCATCCGACTGATCAGCGATGGTCAACATCATCAATTCGAGCATGGATTTGTTCTGATAATCTTCTCCTGTGGCAGTAGCGGCTTTGTCCAAGGCAATGATGCCGCTCACGTGCGTCCCATGGCCGGAGGCATCTCCCATCCTATCCCCTCTGTTCATCCGAAAATTGAAACCAGCTACATCGTCAATGAATTCATTGCCGTCCCCCGGATCATCGATGCCGAAGGTTCCTGGCGGCATTTGCTCATAAGGATTGAACCACAAATGACTGGCAAATTGAGGGTGATTGATTTGTACCCCCATATCTACTACTGCTACAGTTACAGAATTGGCTGGTCGTTGATTTTGATCATACTCAGGAATCGTATCCGGCGGAAAAGAGGTAAAAGAGAAGTTTTCACTTGGTTCTAGCGCAAGGGTGAAATTTCGCCCAGCCCAGCCTTCTCCTTCATCCTCCATTTTTTGTTTCGCAGTCTGATATTGCGCCTCAGGATCAATCCCAGTCATTTTCATCAAAACCACCCGCTCGTTACAAATCTCCACTACGGTATTGCCACCCTGGATCAAATCATCTAATACCTCCGGGCGTCGATCGCAGAGGGGATCTTCAAAAACCAGGACAATCTCATCTGGGATATAGCTGCCTTCTTGTAGACAGTTACATTTTTTTGCGGGATCTTTGATATCTGCACATCGATCTTTGGGGGGATCAACCACGGGGGGATCAGGAATAGAGGGGAGTTCTGCGCAGGTAAACAACAAACCGCACAATAGCCCCATTACACTGGGAACAAACCATCGGGTTGGTAAGAATTTCATCTCGATACATTGGGTTGGTGATACAAAAAGCAAGGGCGTTTGGAGCCATGAATAGCTCAAACAACATCAAACCGGAAAAAAAAGGGTGTAGGGGGAAAGTCTGAGGATATAACGAAAGTTGGAAGAATTTCGTCTTTTACAAATTCAAATTCTTCATGATCTCTTTGACTAGGCGTTTTCTTTCTCTGGCTTTGAGGGAGAAATCGGCGTCTCCATACACCAGGTCCATGTCATACTTTCCCCGCAGGGTAAAGGCGCGTTTGACCCGACGAAAGCGGTACTGCTCCAGAATGCGCTGCTGGTGAACGACCTTCAGGCTACTTCCCGGATTGAGCAGTTCTCCGCCAGGGCTGTATAAGGGGAGACGTTCGACCATGCCATCTATCCATTCCGCCGCCACAGATTTTGGCAAAAAATGTTCCTCGAAGAAGAAAAGTTCTTCATTGATGAGGTCGATGTAATCGACGATGAGCTTTTCGGGAGAGTCTTCGCCGAGGTGGAGAAATTCTTCCCGAAAGCGTACAATACAGCTTTCCAGAGCCGAAAAGTTGAGCTGTTTGCGGTTGGTGGAATAGTCCCGTACCGCACTCAAAATGGCGATCCCGCCGATGATGGTGGCGATAAACGAAGCCACTTCCAGCCCATCCTTGATGTTTTCAATTCCCCAGACATTCATGATTGACAAAGTAACAAGCTTGTGTTGCTACTTACAACCAAACTTCAAATAAGGTTCCCTGGGTTTTCAATTGGAAGTATTTGTCCTTGTCAAAACGGAACAATTGAGCCGGGCGACCGGAGCCGACTGGCTTGCGGGTTTCTTTCAGGCCTTGGAGAATGCCCAGGTTTTTGATCTTCTTCTGAAAGTTGCGGCGGTCTACTTTTCGAAGTAGCAGGGTTTCGTACAGGGCTTGTAGGTCAGAGAAGGGAAACTTCTCTTCCAGTAATTCAAAGCCGATGGGCTCATAAGTAACTTTGCCGCGAAGGCGTTGGATGGCTTCATCGACGATGGTTTGATGGTCAAAGGCGAGGTCAGGCAATTCTTCGATATCGAACCACTGGGCATCCTTGGCGTCGGTATCAGCGTGCAACTGAAAGGCATCTGGGCGGATCAGCACAAAGTAGGCCACCGAAACCACCCGCTGTCGAGGGTCGCGCCCCGGCTTGCCAAAGGTGTAGAGTTGCTCCAGGTAGTTGATGGTGACGCCTGTCTCCTCGCTCAGTTCTCGCTCCACGGCCTCTTCCAAAGATTCCGCCTCCTTCACAAATCCGCCAGGTAACGCCCACCGTTCCTGGAAGGGTTCATACTTGCGCTGAATCAGCAAAACCGATATGCCCTTACCAGGCGAATAACCAAATACGACTGCGTCTACAGCCAATTGAATCGTGGGCGTCCTTTCCATTGCGGAAAAATAGGAAGAAAATGGGGGATGGCAAGGGAGGGAGAGTTGTAGGCTGGTGAAAGCAGTTGCGATTTTTGGAATATGTTTCTGATCAAATCAGGAACACCGCTTACCTGCTGGTTACTGAATCTTCTAGGTTAGCGATTTCTGCACGAAATCTTTTTATGGGAACAGCCATGATGTCGTTCCCATTAGAGAATAGAAATAACTTTTCAGTTTTACTTATGAACGAATTCCAGCCATAGGGGAGGAAGTCAACTTTTTGTGG
>JBCCCJ010000124.1:0-8848 GCA_039033615.1 Bacteroidota bacterium | reverse complement strand
GCTGTCTATCGGTGGCGTTGGGAACCGCGCTACGTAGATGGGGCCGCTGTCGAAACCGTTGAGGTCATTGAACTACCATTCGTTCTAAGAAAATGAAAACCATTTTGGTCATCTCTTTTACCCTGCTGGGAAGTCTGATCACTGGACTTTGGAAGCTGGGCCAATGGTGGTGGCGTCGTCGGCAGCAACAACTCCTGAAGGCTGATTTGCATCCCTTTTTCACCTATGGCGACATCAAAAAGGCGACCCAGTTTTACGTACCAACCCATTTTCAGAGCAATGCGCCTTCGGAATACGAACTGGACTTTGACCACAAAGTGACCGCTCGGCAGCGCATGCTGACCTTCTTCCTGAATCAGGCATTTCGTCCCAGCAACAATGACCAACGATTTTACTTGATTCTGGCAGGTTCAGGGATGGGGAAAACGACCTTCCTCATCAATCTGTATCGGCAATTTCTCACCTATCGGCGGTTTGGGCGGACCAGCTATGACATCCACTTGATGCCGATGGCGGCGCAAAAGCTCTTTGAGCACATCGACAAAATTCCCAATCCGAGCAATTCCATCCTGTTGTTGGATGGCTTGGACGAAGATCCCGAAGCGGTCAAGGATTATAAAAAGCGACTGAACAAGGTGCTGGATAAGGTGCAGGAGTTTCGGTACGTGGTGTTTACCTGCCGGACGCAATTTTTTCCGAATGAGTCAGAGGTGCCCCATGAGACCAGCATCATGAAATTCGGGACGCATCAGGGCTATCTTTCCTTCGCCAAAATGTACCTGTCTCCTTTTGATGAACGGGACATTCACCGCTATCTGAGGAAGAAATATGGTCGCTTTCAAACCCAGAAGAAGTCGGTTGCCCGCAAAATTGTTGCTCAATCGCCCAATTTGATGGTTCGGCCCATGGTCCTGAACTACATCGACGATTTGGTGGAAAGTGGAACGACCTTCATCTACGCCTCCAACCTCTACCACACCCTGATTGAGAAATGGATCGAACGCGAGGCCCAGCGGGTTCCCGAAGAGCGCCGTCAGAAATTCCGCGAAGAACTGTTTCGCTTCTCCAAGGAGGTCGCCATCAACATATTTAAGAATCGTCAGATTCGGCGCGGCTTCTCCATTTCGCATAAAGAAATCGTTCCCTTCGCCCAAAAGCACAAAATTGATCTGGAGGAGATCGAAATGCAGAGTCGTTCTCTCTTGAATCGGGATGCGATGGGGCAGTATAAGTTTGCGCATAAATCCATCCTTGAGTATTTCCTGGCGCTTCACGCCGTGCAGGAACCCGCTTTCAGCAAGCAAATCGACTTCAAAGGCATGGATCTGGCCCGTCAATTTTTCGATGAGATGTGCCTCTTGGAGATTTCGCTGCCTACTTTTCAGGCATTGGGGGAAGAGGGGACCGGGGCCTTGCTGGACGGATTGGAACGGCCCATCAATCAATTTTCTCCAGCAGAAGTGAAACAACTGGTTCATGTTCGCTCTGCCAAACTGAAAACGCTCGATGGCCTCCGCCCGCTCAACCGCTTGGAAACCCTGGATGTCAGTTGCTCTTCCGTGAAAGAATTGCCAGCGATCCGGACCATGTCGAGATTGAAGGTGCTACAAATTGCCGATTGCCCGGTCTCAGATTTGACTCCCCTGGAACACTTGTCCCTGTTAGAAAAATTGGACGCCAGCAACAGCCGAATCTCGGACGTACAAGCCTTGAAAAATCTGCGGGAATTGAAGGAGGTTTCATTTTCCAATGCGCCAGTATCTTCTCTCGAAGGCTTGTTTGATCTCTACGAACTGGAAAAACTCTTTTGTGATGGCACCCAGATCAAAGACCTCAGCCCCATTCGCCGCCTGAGAAACCTCCAGGAATTGCATGTTCACCATACCCCCCTCAGCAGCCTGAGTCAACTCCGGGAACTGACTGAAATGAAGGTCTTGCACGCAGGCTCTACCAAAATTGACAACGTGAGTGCCCTGCGGCATTTGGTTCATTTGCGCGAGCTATATCTGGCGAGTACCCAGATCAGCAGCTTGAAAGGGCTGAAAGATTTGCGCCATTTGAACATCCTGCAACTGGATTATGCCCCTTTGCGAGAGTTGGCGGCCTTGACCCAATTCCCCGTCCTGAATTGGCTGTCCATTCGCCATGTGCAAGCCCCAGACCTGCTGTCTCTTGCTCCGATGCAGCAACTCAACCAATTGGTCCTGGGAAAAAATCAATTTCCACAAGCTGACATCGACCAGTTACAATCAAAACTCCCCAATTGTCAGATCCGAGTGGAATGAGGAGATCGGACTATCCTCCACTCACCGGAGGAATTAGCACCACCTCATCGGATTCCGTGATGGGCCAATCCGGTTCTGCATATTCAGAATTCACTGCGACTTTGAGACTGACCAAGCCCTGTAGTTTGGGATATTGGCCCTCTAGCGCCTGCAGCAGGTTGGCAACGGTCTGTTCCCCACTCAATTCAAACTGAACTTCGCGTCCTCCGAGGATTTCTTTGGTGATTCCAAACGCCAGAATGGATACTTTCATATTCGAAGGTAGCGAATTTGCAGGATCGACGAGAAAGCATTTGCAAAATGAGCCGCCTTTTCTCAACTTTTCTGCCATGACAGCTTCGGTAGGTACAAGCGTGATTACTCGGGTGGAAAGTGGCCATCCAAAGGAACGAGTGGAATTGCTGGCGGTGGAAGAACCGCTGGACATTCGACTCCAATATGGACCAGAAGATGAACGGGCAGAGACTCGCTTGGGGATCAGCATGCGGACCCCCGGGCAGGACCAAGACCTGGTGTTGGGCTTATTGCACAGCGAGGGCATCATTCGGAATCGGGATCAAGTGCGAAGGATTTGGCATTGTCAACAAACGGAGGGCGAAGCCTCTGGGAATGTGATGAAAGTCTCCCTTAGCCCGGAAATCGAACTTGATCCCAGGCATCTAGACCGGAAATTTGCGGCAACCGCCAGTTGTGGGATCTGCGGACAGCGTAGTTTGGAGGCGGTGAAGGCGATCCTGCCTGGGAAATTGCCGCCCATTCAGCCCATGATCCCGCTAGCTTTGCTCCATACATTACCTGATAAACTCGCCGAACAGCAAGCGGCTTTTCGCCATACGGGGGGCATGCACGCCGCCGCTTGGTTTGATTGGAAAGGAAACCTGATGTTGCTGCGTGAAGACATTGGCCGCCACAACGCCCTGGACAAACTCATTGGCGCAGCCCTGCAACTGGATGCTTTGCCTTTGCATCAGGGTATGCTCCTGCTGAGCGGTCGCATTGGCTTCGAATTGGTCCAAAAGGCCCTGATGGCGGGTTGTCCCTTGGTGGCGGCCATCGGTGCGCCTTCCAGCCTGGCGGTTTCCCTCGCCCAGGCCCATGAGCAATGTCTCGTTGGATTTCTGCGCGCCCACCGTTGCAACATATATGCTGCCCCTCACCGTTTGAGTATCCCAATTTCTCCTTCATGAATCCCCTTTCTCCGGCCCAGGCACCAGAAACGCCCGATCATCCCAACGTCCGCAAGGCCCCCCAACTCGCTGGTGGATTCCCCGCCATCTGGTCTGCCCTGCGCATGCTCCGCGAAGAATTGCCGATAGGTGTCGGCTTGAATCGGCTCCTGAACATGAACCAGATCACGGGCTTTGATTGTCCAGGTTGTGCCTGGCCCGACCCGGATGACAAGCGATCCGTCTTGGGAGAATATTGCGAGAATGGCGCAAAAGCCCTGGCAGAAGAAGCCACGCAAAAGCGAGTTGACCCTGACTTTTTTGCCAAATATAGCATCGCTGATCTCCTGCAAGCCACCGATCATTGGTTGGGAAAACAAGGGCGTTTGACTCATCCCATGTACCTGCCCAAAGGAGGCACGCATTATCAAGCGATTGCCTGGGAAGCCGCTTTTCAACTGATCGGCACCCACCTGAAGGGGTTGAATTCGCCAGATGAAGCCATTTTTTACACCTCTGGTCGGACCAGCAATGAAGCGGCTTTTTTGTACCAACTCTTTGTGCGGATGTTTGGGACGAATAATCTGCCCGATTGCTCCAATATGTGCCACGAATCGAGTGGACAAGGCTTGTCGCAGACGGTGGGCATAGGCAAAGGTTCGGTAACCCTAGAGGATTTGTATCAGGCAGAAGTCATCGTGGTGGCGGGCCAAAATCCAGGGACCAATCATCCTCGGATGCTCACCGCCTTGCAGAAGTGCAAGCAAAACGGGGGGAAGATCATCACGGTGAACCCCCTGCCAGAAGTAGGACTGATGCGCTTCAAACACCCCCAGAAGCCACTGGATTTGCTGGGGAAAGGGACTCAACTGACCGATGTGTTCTTGCAAGTCCAAATCAACGGAGACATCGCCCTCGCCAAGGCTCTGATGAGGTGCTTGGTGGAGGCGGAAGAAGCGGAGCCAGGAAAGGTATTGGATCAAGCATTCATCGCAGCGTATACGGAGGGCTTCGAGGCCTTGAAAGAGGATTTGGATCAATATGAATGGGTCGATTTGATCGCCAAATCTGGAGTGGAGGAAGCAAAGATTCGGGAAGCGGCAGATCTCCTGATTCGCTATGAGCGCATCATCATTTGTTGGGCGATGGGCTTGACTCAGCACGTCAACGGAGTCGCAAACGTCAAGGAAATGGTGAACCTGCTCCTGATGAAAGGAGCCATTGGCAAGCCCGGAGCGGGCACTTGTCCGGTGCGCGGCCATAGCAATGTGCAGGGAGATCGCACCATGGGTATTTGGGAAAAACCACCTCAGGCATTTCTGGATCGCTTACAGGCGCATTTTGGGTTTGATCCTCCAAGGGAGCATGGCTACGATACGGTGCATGCGATCCAGGCCATGCAGGAAGAAAGGGCGAAGGTGTTCATCGCCATGGGAGGGAATTTTCTCTCAGCCAGTCCAGATACGGCCTATACTGCCGAGGCCTTGCGAAATTGTCAGTTGACGGTGCAGATTTCCACCAAACTGAACCGCAGTCATCTGGTCCACGGAGCCGAAGCCTTGATCTTGCCGTGTCTCAGCCGAAGTGAATCAGACGTGCAAGCAGGCAAACAGCAAGCGGTCTCCGTAGAAAATTCGATGGGCAAGGTCCACCCTTCGAAAGGGAGCTTTCCCCCTGCTTCTCCCCACTTACGCTCAGAACCCGCCATCGTGCAGGGCATGGCACAGGCCACTTTACCAGAATTGCTCGCTACAGATTGGACTGCATGGATCGAGGACTACGACCGCATTCGGGAATTGATTCAGGCCTGTGTGCCTGGATTCGAGAACTACAATCAGCGATTGAGAGAGGGCTCAGGCTTTTATCTTCCGAATGGTGCCAGAGAACGCTCCTTCAACACCCCAGATGGCAAAGCTCATTTCAGCCTCAATGCAGTGCCGAATACCGAAGTGCCTGAAGGAGTTTTGCAGATGATGACCATTCGAAGCCACGATCAATACAACACCACCATTTATGGCTTAGACGATCGCTATCGAGGGATCAAAAATGGTCGGCGTGTTCTGCTGATGAATCCCGCAGACCTTCGGGAAAAAGGCCTTCAACCAGAACAGTTGGTGCACATAACCAGCAAGCATGAGGGACAAAGCAGGCTGGCCCGCAATTTTCGGGTGATTCCCTTTGACATCAGCCCTGGCTGTTGCGCGACCTACTTCCCCGAAGCAAATGTATTGGTGCCGATCGGGCATCACGCAAGAGGGAGCCACACCCCCGCTTCCAAGCAGATCATGATTTGGATAGATCCTGCATAAAGCCATTGGATTTGCCTGAGCGAAACCGTATTTTTGAGTGAGGAGACGGACTACTTATGCACTAGCTTCATGGCTCAAACGATCTATGACAATCACGGCCGACCAATCACTTATGTGCGACTGGCTATCACTGACCGCTGCAACTTGCGGTGTTTCTACTGCATGCCTGCCGAGGGGATTACCTACGTGTCGCGAAAGCATTTGCTGAGCTATGAGGAGCTGCTCCGGCTGATGAACATCCTGGCTGGACTAGGTATCACCAAGGTCCGGATTACGGGTGGGGAACCCTTTTTGAGGAAAGACCTGTTGAGTTTTTTGACGGCTTTAAAAGCGATTCCCGGCATTGAGCAAATCAACCTCACCACCAATGGGGTATTGACTAGACCTCATGTGCCCGCGCTCAAACCCCTGCTCTCTTCTGTCAATCTCAGCTTGGACACCCTGGATCGAGAACGATTCAAGGAGATCACGCGGCGGGATGAATTGGCCAAGGTGCTTGACTGCCTGGAGGAACTCATTGCCCATGAAATTCCCACCAAAATCAATGCGGTGGTGATGGATGGAAAAAACATCGAAGACATTCATGCCTTGGCAGAATTGACGCGAACGCGTGCCATTGGGGTTCGCTTCATTGAAGAAATGCCCTTCAACGGGACGGGAGAACATCACGAGGTGCTGCACTGGAACCATCAGCAAATCTTGGACGAGCTGAAAAGCCATTATCCAGATCTTCATCCAATTCCGCATGGCCCCCATTCTACCTCGGTGAATTATCAAATCCCTGGCTTTGCCGGGAATTTGGGTATCATCGCGGCATTTTCCCGGACCTTTTGTGGAAGTTGTAATCGAATTCGGATCACCCCTAATGGACTGCTGAAAACCTGCTTGTACGACGATGGCGTTTTCCAACTCAGAGACTTCATTCGGACTGAGGTCGGAGATGATGCCATCAGAGATGCTTTCTTGAACGCTTTTGGCAACCGAGCCAAAAACGGTTTCGAGGCCGAACAGCAAAGATCCAAACACCGCCCAGCCAGCGAATCCATGTCAACCATTGGTGGCTGATCCTCTTTCCCCCATTTTTACCCGAAAAGGAAGGTACCCTTGCAATCACCCATCGCCCCATACTGGAACTGGTTCGGGAAGCAGAACTGGCCATGGCTGTTCGGGCTTCTGTTGCTGAGTGGATGGGCCTGCCAGCCGAAAACCGCTCCTCCTCGGATTGCGGTGGCGGCCAACCTGGGATTGCCGATGCAAGAAATTTTGCAAGCCTTTGAACATCAAGGTGGCCCCCACATCCAAATGAGTACGGCCTCTTCCGGCGTACTAGCCACGCAAATTCAGCATGGGGCGCCATTTCATGCCTTTCTTTCCGCCAATGAATTCTATCCCCAACGTTTGGTTGCCGCTGGCTTGACCCAAGGAGAACCGCGGTCTTTGGTTTCGGGGCAGTTGATTCTTTGGTCTAAGCGGCCCCTGGAAGGCCCTTTGTCAGATGTTCTGACCAGCCCTGACAAACGAAGGATGGCCATTGCCCATCCAGAACTGGCTCCCTACGGAACTGCTGCGACCCACTGGCTACAGGATCAACACCTGGCAGAATTGTGGGAAAAACACCTCGTGTTTGGCGAAAACGTGGGACAGGTCAATCAATACATTCGCAGCAATAGTGTGGATCTAGCCTTAACTGCCCGCTCTGCCAGCCTCTCGAAAGAATTGGCCAAACACGGCCATTGGTCGATGCCCCTTGCCGGAACGGAGCATTGGTTGCCACAGGTGTGGGTACGCCTGCAGGACGCCCCCGCCGCGGTCCATGAATTGGAGCAATTCCTGGATTCAGAAGTCGCGCAATCCATTTTGGGACGATATGGCTATCTTTCCCAGCAAATGGCGCTGATGACCCATTGATTGATATGGATTGGACTCCTTTTTGGTTAAGCCTTCAATTGGCGGGATTGACGACTCTTTGTCTCCTGCCACTTTCGCTATGGCTGGCGAAATGGCTCCATTTTTATCGGGGGAGGTGGCAACCCATTCTACAAGCGCTGGTCAGTTTGCCCTTGGTCTTGCCGCCTACGGTGTTGGGATACTATCTCTTGTTGGCCTTTCAACCAGATAGCTGGCTGGGGAAACTAACCGAAACCTTCTTGGGGATTCAACTGGTCTTCAGTTTCCCCGGTTTGGTCATTGGCTCCATGATTTTCAGTTTCCCTTTCATGATGAACCCCCTCCTTTCGGGGCTAGCTGCCTTGCCCAAGGTGTATGAGGAAGTTGCCGCGACCTTAGGGAAAAGCTCTAGGACCCTATACTGGCGGGTGTTGTTGCCAAATATCAAGGCTTCCATCATCGTGGGGGCCATCATGACCTTCGCTCACACCATCGGGGAATTTGGGGTGATTTTGATGATTGGGGGCAACATTCCGGGCGAAACACGGGTTGCTTCTCTCGCCATTTATCAGGAAGTAGAAGCCATGAACTATGCAACGGCGGATTTGTATGCGGGCATTCTGTTGGGATTTTCCCTCTTGGTGCTGCTGGTCGTGTACGGCTTCCAACGAAAATCGCAGCAGCAGCAAGCATAGGTCATGGTTCAGACCAGTTGGGGCGAAGGTACAAATTGACCCCACTTCCGGCGAGACATTCCGGATCGAAAGCATTGATTCCACCATCCCGGATCAGGCATTTTTTTCTGGAGAGTCCCAATTCTTTTTCTAGGAGATCAATCACCACCTGCGCCCGACAAACGCCTAGGTATGGCTTGACCGCTAGCTCTTGTTCACAACTGAATACCTGAATCACCAGGAGATGGGTAGCGATGGTGCCCGGATACTGCCGAATGAGCTGCATCATTTCCTGCAGCTCGGTTTGGCTTTGATCGGTCAGGGAAAGAGAGTAGGGGCGAAAGCTCAGAATCCGCTGCTGACCAAAGATGGCCTGTGCTTGCTTGAAGGATAGTTCTTGTCCTTGCAGAGCAGAGGAACACAGACAGCAAACCATGATCAGCCAAAGCCGAGCCATGCTGTGGGAAGCCCTATTTTTTCCGGTTGGTGTCATCTTCCTCATCGAGCTCATCTACCACTGGACCTTC
>JBCCCJ010000123.1:0-8856 GCA_039033615.1 Bacteroidota bacterium | reverse complement strand
GTCTAGATTTTGTGGGAATTCGCTGCGTCAAGCAGTTGGTTTCTTTCCTTGGCGAATGGCACGAATTTCGCCTCTCGCCTCTCGTAGCGAAGCGGTCTCGCCTCCAATCTTGCCATCGGCAACTTCTGACCTCTGACAGCAAAGCGATCTGTCATCTGCTCTCTTTCATTTTTTTTGAAAAGAGTGATCTCCCTTGTGTTCGCACCCACAAAATGGAAAGCTTGCCAGGGCAAACTTTTACATTTTTCATTCGCTGTTTTACATTTTGCGGTTATCGCCTTTCTCTTTTCAAAAGAAAACTGCCACCCTAATTTTCGTAGTACCCGCCATACTCCCCGTCATCATCATCTTCAGGCATATTGAGCATGCCGGAGAGAAGATCCTTAAACTGGGTACCAGAGGCCAGGCCCGCTTTGCCGAGCAGAGAGTACTCTGCGAGTCCATGCAGGACAAACTCCATCAACATATATCGCTGATCTGTACTGACTTTGGTATGGTACTCCTTCACGAGTTCTTGGAGACCAGGGACTTTGTCGAGTTGCTTGCGGAACTCCTTTTCGCTCGAATCCGTGAGCAAATCCAGGCTTTCCCCCCCTCCAAACCAGCGGGTGATTTCGCGGTAGGGATTCTCGGGAGAATTGCGCTTGAGTTTCTCTGGGTTAGGGAAATAGCTCGCAAAGGTCTTACGAATGGCCCGACTGATGAGCTTTTGTGCCACGATGGCCGGCCCTTCTTGTTCGCCTTCATAGACCAACTCGATCTTACCCGTGATGGCGGGAATCACCCCAATGAGATCGCCTACCCGGCTGTAGCCATGTCCTTCTCCATTGAGGATTACCCGGCGTTCAACTGCTGAAACCAGATTCTCAAAAGCAGAGATGGTCAGACGAGCAGAAACCCCGCTTTTTTCGTCCACATATTCACTTTCCCTCGCTTCGATGGCCACTTCTTCTACCAGCTCGGCACAAATCTGATCCACGGTCACCATTTGCTGCTGGGCCTGGGCAAGGCGCGCCTCCTGCTGAGTAATTTCCATAGAGAGCTCCAAAGAGCGGGGATAGTGGGTCAGAATCTGACTTTCGATCCGGTCCTTGAGCGGGGTAACGATGGAGCCCCGATTGGTATAATCTTCTGGGTTGGCAGTGAAAACAAACTGCACATCCAGCGGCAAACGCAGCTGAAAGCCCCGAATCTGAATGTCGCCCTCTTGCAAAATGTTGAAGAGTGCCACCTGAATCCGAGGTTGCAAATCCGGCAATTCGTTGATCACGAACAAGCCTCGGTGAGAGCGAGGAATCAAGCCAAAGTGAATCACTCGCTCATCGGAATAGGGCAACTTCATCGTAGCGGCCTTGATGGGATCGACATCTCCGATCAAGTCAGCAACTGTCACGTCGGGCGTTGCCAGTTTCTCCACGTAGCGGGCCGAGCGATGTACCCAAGCAATGGGGGTTTCGTCTCCCTTCTCCGCTACCACATCCCGGGCAAAGCGAGACAAGGGGGCAAAAGGATCGTCGTTCAATTCAGATCCTGCCACGATGGGCATGTATTCATCCAAAAGCCCGGTCAATTGGCGAGCAATTCGGGTCTTGGCCTGTCCGCGTAAGCCCAGCAGGATGATGTTGTGTCGGGAGAGAATGGCCCGCTGGAGGTCGGGAATCACGCTTTCCTCATAGCCGATGACGCCTGGGAAGACGTTTTCCTTGACTTGCATCTTGCGAATGAGATTTTCGCGCAATTCTTCTTTGACGGAGCGGGGCGTATAGCCAGCGGCCTTGAGTTGACCGAAGGTTTGAATCTTGATCAGAGATTGGGTATCAGACATTCGAAATGTAACGTGAACGGGATGAGGAAAATATAGTTCTGGATGAGTATCTTTCCATAACTACCAATGAGCCGTTTTGTTCCTTCTAAGGTAGTACCTAATTGTTTCTGGAACAAAGAAGTCCCCCAGGGAAGAACCCGGATTTTCAATCGATTTGCTATGCGTCAACTGCTGATTTTTCCGATGTTATGCCTCCTGTTGAGCATAGCGTGTCAACCGACTCTGCCTCCTGCTCCACAACGGCTCAAGGTGGTGGCCTGGAACATTCTGCACGGAGCCAATGACTATGAAGACGGTCCAGAGGCGGTCATTGACATCCTGGAGATGCTAGCGCCGGATGTGGTCTTAATGGTGGAAACCTATGGCTCTGGTCCCCGCATCGCTGACTCGCTGGGGATGAACTTTCACCTCATCGCTTCCGAAGGGACGCCCTTGGGAGATTCCAGCGTGAATTTGTCGATCTATTCTCGCTATCCGTTTGGGGAAAGCATCGACACCGATCATCCTTTTTATCTGGGCGGAAGAGAAATTCTGGTAGGAGAACAGAAGGTGCGTATGTTCAGCAACTGGTTCCACTACCTGCCCTGGGAGAATCAGCCAGAAACACTGGGCATGTCGGCAGAAGAATTGCTCGCCTGGGAACAAGTCGGCAAGCGCAATGAAATGGTGCAGCAGGTCTTACCGACCATGCGTACCTATGCCGCAGAAGCAGATTCGATTCCGGTGATCATTGGGGGCGATTTCAATTCGCCTTCTCACATGGATTGGGGCGAAACCACCAAAGAGCAGCACAATGGGCTGGTCGTTCCCTGGTCCGCCACCAAAGTCCTCGAAGATATCGGCCTGATCGACAGCTATCGGGAGATTCATCCTGATCCCCTCACCCATCCAGGCATTACTTGGGACCAGCCGGAGAAAACAGACGAGCATCGAATTGATTACATTTTCTATTCCGGCCAAGCTTTGCAAGCGGTCAGTTCTGAATCTTATATGGCTTTTGTTGGAGATACGCTGCGCCTGCCCGATCAATCCCTCTTTTACCCCTCCGACCATGGGATTGTGGTTACCACCTTTGAGCTCGGGAAACCATGACCCCTTCGTTTCCATCTTTCGCCTGCTGGATCCTGTGCAGTTATGTGCTCGGTTTTGGCTCTCTCGTTGGGCAAAGCGCTCAACAATGGACGCGCAAAGCCAAGGAACTGTCTCTACAAGGAGAATACGCCGCCGCTGCTGAAGCCTATGAAGCCGCTCTGCAGGGGAATCGTCGCTCTGCGGAGAACCATTTTTACCAGGGCATCTGTTACTTCGAATTGGGGCAGCACGAGAAAGCCCTGCGCTCCTTTACGTGGGCGATTGCCATTCGACCGGGGGTAGCGTTGTATCACGATTACCGGGGACGGAGTCGGGTAGAAGTGGGCGAATTTGAAGCGGCGATGGCTGACTATGATTTGGCGGTTCGTCAAGCAGGTGCATTGCATCGAGGCGAATACCTGTATCATCGGGGCTTGTGCCACGCCCATTTGGGAGATCACGTGGCCGCCATTGCGGATTTTGATCGGGCGATTTCTCAGGATGACCGCATCGGAGATTATTTTCGGAGTCGAGGAGAATGCAAACTGGCCATCGAAGAGCAGGCTGGAGCATGTGCCGATTTTCAGGCAGCGCTAGAAAGACACGCCTTCAACGCCCGCTATTTGATTGACACCTATTGCCAAGATTGATGAAACGATTGTTCCCATTCTCGTCCACGCTGCGGTTTTCCTGCTGCTGCCTTTTGCTACTGTCCATTGGAGTGGAAGGAAAAGCCCAATCTCCACCAGCCAGCCTTCGCGTTCTGACCTACAACATCTGGAACGGCTTTGATTGGGGCAAAGACAGCAGTCGCCACCAAGCCTGTGTGCAGTGGATTGCAGATCAAGAAGCGGATGTGGTTGCCTTGCAAGAGTTGTGCGGCTATGATTCGATTCAACTCCAGGCCGACGCCGCAGAATGGGGCCATCCCTACGTCGCTCTCCTCAAAACAGAGGGCTATCCGGTGGGCTTGACTTCTCGACAGCCGATCAAGGTCATTCGTCGGCAGTTGGATGGGATGTGGCATGGCATGCTCCACGCGCAAAGCTATGGATTGGATTTCTATGTGGTTCACCTATCTCCCGCCGATGTAGACTTTCGCTGGGGGGAGGCGCAATTGATTCGGAACCTGATCGAGCAGGACGCACCAGCACATTATGCGATCCTGGGAGATTTCAACGCGCATTCTCCCCTGGATGCAGAGCGATTGGAGCAGAATGCCAGCCTCCGCCAGAAATATGACCGCCCCCCCTCCAAAGAAGGCTATTCCAACCTGCGCCTGGGCGAATTTGATTACTCCGTCATCAGCACTTTTTTGTCCCTGCCCACGGTAGATGTGGTGCCCAGATCCGTGCCAATCACCGCGCGCTTCTCTTTTCCCGCTCCCACCTTGGTCGGACCGTCTCAAACCGCTGCTGCAATCCGACAAAACCGACAACGGATTGACTACCTCCTGCTCAGCCCAGCCTTGGCGAAAGGCAGCCAAGGTGCCACCATTTTCAACCACGGAACGCCAGATTCGCTCTCTGATCATTATCCGGTGATGGTGGAATTCCAGCTGCCCAACCGTAACTAATGCCTCATGAATCGTCGAAGTTTTCTGCACCAAACGAGCCTAGCAGCAGGTACCTTTCTGCTGCCTCGTACCGCCTGGGTGGCGACTCCCAAGGTCAAACCTAGTTCCTCGCTTCGGTTTGGCTTGGTGGCAGACGTGCATCATGGCATGCTGCCCGATACCCAGCAGCGCTTGGAGGTGTTTCTGGAGCAGGCGCAACAAGAAGCGGTTGATCTGCTGATCCAGTTGGGGGATTTTTGCCACCCCGAAGAGAAAAGTAAACCATTCCTAGAAAGGTGGAACAGTTGGGAGAAGCCGCGCTATCACGTGCTCGGCAATCACGACATGGACCTGGGTTCCAAAGCGGCAATCATGGATTTATGGGAAATGCCTGCGCCTTTTTATGCATTTGTCGAAAAAGGGATTCGATTTCTGGTACTGGATGCCAATTTTCTCTACCAGGAGGGGAAATACATCGCCTACGACACTGCCAATTTCTACGTGGACGATGCGCTTCGAACCTTCGTCCATCCCGAACAAATCGAATGGCTGGCGGGAGAATTGGCCGCCTCTCAGGAACCCGTGATCGTGCTCTCCCATCAAAGTCTCTGGCATTACCAGTTTGGGGTGAAAAATCGTCTCGCCATCCAGCACGTCCTTGAAGCCCACGCCGACAAAGTGATCTGCTGTTTCAATGGGCACAATCACATCGACTACCACCATCAGCAAAACGGAATTCACTACCTAGATATCAACAGCATGTCCTACCAATGGCTGGGGGAAGCCCATCAATATCCTCGCTACCCTGAGGCGATGTTGGCAGAATACAAATGGCTCAATCACCTCGCGCCTTATCAAGATCCGTTATTTGCGATGGGGACGATCGAACCGTCTGGCAGGGTGGAAGTGCGAGGAGTCCGAAGTCAATGGATGCCCCCTTCCCCAGCAGACATGGGCGTCCCTGAACCCCCGTTGGGGAACCGATACAGCCCGAGGATTTCGGATCGGGTGATTGAAGGGCGCAATTGATTTCCGCTTTCCTGTGTGGGGCGGAAATGAGAACATTTGGCTACTATGTTGGACCAACATCTTTTCCATCGCATGAAGTACTCCATCGCATTCCTGCTCCTACTTGTTTTGAGTCAACTTTCGGCCCAAGACCTGCGCAACACCCGCATCCCTGGCTATCGGGGCATTTGGTTTGAACTCAATCAGAAATACGAATTTGGGGACAAATATGCGGGAGGACTCGGCACCTATACGGCCAAGCATCGGCCCTTGGCGGTATATGCGCCCGAAGTGAACAAAACCTTCTTTGTCTTTGGGGGGACCACTCAGAAGGACGAGCGACATCTCCTGGCGATGATCGGAGCATTTGACCACCGCACAGGCTTGCTGACCCAACCCGTGGTCGCCTATGACAAGCAAACGGTGGACGATCCTCACGACAACCCCTCCTTGCTGATTGACCCTGCGGGCTATCTATGGGTATTTGTCAGTGGGCGAGGCAGCAAACGGCCGGGGATTCAATTGCGCAGTCGGGAGCCTTATGACATCTCCGCCTTTGAACTGATCCGGGAAGCAGAATTCACCTATCCGCAGATCTGGCAGACCGACTCAGGGATGGTGCATTTCTTTACGAAATATAGCGGGGTTCGAGAACTGTATTTCGAAACCAGTCCGGACGGCCAAACATGGAGCCCCACCCAGAAATTGGCAGGCATCCGGGAAGCAGAAGATGAAAAGGGCGGTCATTATCAACTGAGCGAAGTGCGACCGGATGGCAGTTTGATTGGCACCTTTTTCAACCGACACCAAAACGGTCATCCCGATACCCGCACCGATCTGTACTACCTCCAATCCCGTGATCAAGGCAAAAGGTGGGAGACGGTGGAGGGGAAGCAGCTGCGCACTCCGGTAGAAATGGTCGCTTCTCCCAGCCGAGTGATCGACTACCAGCGTCAGGGAAAAAATGTTTACATGAAAGACATGGCCTATGATTCGGCAGGCAACCCAATTTGCCTCTATCTCACCAGCAACGGCCACGAACCCGGCCCTGGGAATGCGCCCTATACCTGGCAGCTCACCTTTTTCAGAGACGGGGCTTGGCACACCCATGCGATCTGCGAATCCGACCACAATTACGACATGGGCAGTTTGTATCTCCGGGAGAAAAGCTGGCAAGTGGTCATTCCCAGCGAGGACCCGCCGCAGCCGCATGGAGTAGGCGGGGAGGTAGCGATTTGGCAGAGTATGGATCAGGGGAAGAACTGGGAAAAAGAGCGCCAACTCACTCAGAACAGCGCTTTGAACCACAGTTATGTGCGGCGACCCTTGAACTTTCAGGCACCATTTTGTTTCTTTTGGGCAACGGGCGATCCCCATCAGTTGAGTCGATCCGACTTGCATTTCGGTGATTTTGAGGGGCGAGTGTGGCGAATGCCCTATGAAATGAAGGGACTGAGGGCTCGTCCAGAACAGATCGCAGGCCCCGCTACTAATTGATCGCATGATCGTTCCTGTGGTGGCCGTCCGTTGCTGAGCGCTTGCCCAACTTCCTCACTATGACTTGTGATAATTTTTTATAAGATTCTGACTTTCAGGAGTTTGGGGAAGTTTGATTATTAGCCGCGAACCTGTGCTGAGCAAGGTCGAAGTATCAAAAGATTTCACAAATTACCCACTCCCTAGCCTTTATTCGTGGAAACTCCCTGCGCCATGAGGTTGGTTTTTTCCTTGGCGAATGGCCCGAAGGGAGCACTCGCTAAATAACCGCTCAACATGGACCACACGGAGCTCAAACATACTTTACTCGCCATCTACCCAAACCTGAAGGAGGAATCGCTGAACTCTTTGTTGGACTTTTGCGAGTACAAGCAAATGAGCAAGCACACCCACATCATTTCCGAGGGCAAACATCATCAGTATTCCTACCTTCTATTGACGGGAGGGGCGAAATCTTTCTATGTCAAAGACGCCAAAGAAGTCTGTATCTGGTTTGCTTTTGAGCAGGAATTCATCGGTTCCATAGCGACTTATCAAGGCTTGCCCTCGAAAGAAACCGTCGTATTGTTGGAAGATTCAGACTTGATTTAATTCCACCTCCCCAACTTGAAAGCCCTCGCAGAGAGGGATCTTTCCATCAGTCAACTTTTCCATCAACTCCTCCTGGAGCACGCCCTGTTCACGGAAGAGAAACTCCGTCAATTGCAATTTATGACGGCCCAAGAGCGATACCAGGCCCTTCTCGACCAGGAACTGAGCATCTTACAACGGGTCTCCTTGACCGACATCGCCTCTTATTTGGGAGTAAGCAGAGAAACCTTGAGCCGAATCAGGGCCTTGCGCTAGGATTGTGACATATATCAAATGCTTTCTTTGGGGTGCAGGCTACTTTTGATCAACAAATCAAAACCGTCCCATCTTATGAATCAGCAGACAAATTTCACCCTTTTCGATTCATTCCTGAAAAAAGTGTATTCCTTAGGTTTTTTCAAATGGGCCGCCCGGGCCGTTGACAAACTCCCTGAGCAGACCGCCTTGGACAACAGCTATACCTACGATGGCAAAGTCATCATCATCGGTGCTGGGGGAGCAGGCCTCGCAGCAGCCAAAATATTGGAACGCAACCACATCGACTATCTGATTCTAGAAGCTTCCGACCGATACGGAGGGCGCTTGAAGAAGGACACCACCCTGGCAGATTTCCCCATAGATATGGGGGCCGAATGGATCCATAGTCATCCCAAAGTCTTGAATGTCATCAAGGGTAAAAAAGGAGAAGAGATCGATGAAGCCTTGATTCCTTATCAACTCAACACCGTGGTAAAATGGGACGGAACCTCCCTCAAGCCCGCGACATTTTTTCAGAAACATTTCTACCATTTCATGCCAGAATCAAAATTCAAGGATTCCACCTGGTATGACTTCCTGGAGGTACACATCGCTCAAGAAGTGCAACACAAGATCGTTTACAACTCGGCAGTACGCTCGATTGATTACACTGGCGACAACACACACCTCCAAACCGAGGCCGGGGATACCTATGAAGCGGACAAAGTCCTGATCACCCTTCCTATTGGGGTCTTACAAGCAAATACCATTAGCTTTTCGCCTGCTTTGAGTCCCGCCAAAAAGAAAGCCATCGCATCGATCAACTTCCTTCCGGGAGTTAAAGTTGCCATGAAGTTCTCTGAAACATTTTATCCTGAGTTGATCCAGTGTGAAACCGGCTATGGGATGAAAGGCGGAGAAAAAACCTATTATGACATGGCCTTTGGGAAACAAGCCCAAACTCATGTTCTGGGTTTTCTTTGTGCAGGCAAAGAGGCGGAAAAATACGCACAGCTAGCAGCCTGTCGGATTATGGCTATCAATATAGGAGGAATCTGTTTACCTTAGTTGG
>JBCCCJ010000122.1:0-8860 GCA_039033615.1 Bacteroidota bacterium | reverse complement strand
CCTGCCAGAGTTTGCCAATCGCAGCGATTTGTCTGGCCTCATTTTTACCACTGATTATCAACTGCTGTTGGCAAATTCTCAATTGCCAGCTGCTACGAATATGATTACCGAAAGTGCCCAAGCCTGGCTATTTGCCGCTTTTGCACTGAGCTTTGCCGTGAAAGTCCCGCTCTTCCCGGTTCATACCTGGTTGCCTGACGCGCACGTTCAAGCGCCTACCGCTGGTTCTGTGATTCTGGCTGGAGTGCTTCTGAAAATGGGTACCTACGGATTGATTCGATTCTGTCTCCCCCTTTTCCCAGATGCGTCTTTACAATTTGCAGGCTTCATGAGTGCCCTCGGCACCATCGGAATCATTTACGGCGCCATGGCCGCCATGGTCCAAACCGACATCAAAAAGCTGGTTGCTTACTCTTCCGTTTCTCACTTGGGTTTCATTGTGTTGGGCATTTTTGCCTTCACCGAAGAAGCCATGAGTGGTGCGGTCATTCAAATGGTGAACCACGGCATCGCTACCGGAGCATTGTTCCTCTTGGTAGGGATGATTTACGACCGTCGTCATACTCGCGAGATCAGTCATTTCCAAGGCATCGCCAAGCAAATGCCTCGCTTCACCTTCATCTTCATGATCACAATCATGGCCTCCGTTGGTCTGCCTGGTCTCAATGGATTTGTAGGAGAATTCTTGGTTCTGATTGGCTCTTACGCTTCTGATGTCATCTCTGGCACTTGGCCGATTCTCGGAGCGACTGGCGTTGTGATTGCGGCAGTATATCTCTTGTGGATGTTCCGCCGGGTGATGTTTGGGGAATTGGACAAAGAAGAGAACCGCCAACTGGTGGACCTCAGTGGTCGCGAAATTGGCGTGATGATGCCATTGGTTGTCCTCATGTTTGTCATGGGATTCTATGCCACTCCCTTCCTAGAGCAAATCAATCCTTCTTCTGCACGCATCGTCAACGAAGTATTGCAGCACTATGATCACGACCATGAAGGTCATGCCAAGCAAGAGGAAGAAACCGAAGGCAAAGAGCAAGTCATGATCTATGCTCCTAGTTCTGTAGAAATGGCGGTCGGTTTGGATCGTTGGGTAGAAGGCGAACAAGAAGCCCTGAAGTCCGAAGAGGAGACACTCGCAGTGATCGACTGAAAGCTTTCTCTCTGAGTGAGACTCGAAAAATAACTGGGACCATTTCGCTTGTTCTTCCGTCCCAGTTCTTCGTCAAAAAAAGCCTCACTTGGACCCGAGAGTCGGGATCTTCGACCCGCTAACCACTCGGTGTTGATTCCTCGACCTGAAACGAAATAAGGGCGCGAAAGAGGGAAATCATTTTCCAAGTCTCACTAACTCAGAATATGAAACATCCCCTGTCGCAGCTTGCGGCAGGGGATTTCTGTTTAGAAAAACGCTACTCGATTATGGTTGAAAATCGAATTGAATGGTGGTCCATCGATGGGTAGGAAGTCCCTCCTTGATGGCGGGAAGAAATAGGGCTTGATTCAGTTGGCTTTTGACCGCTGATAGATAAAAAGGGCTGGGGCTTTTGAGCACCAAGTGCTGCAAGACTTGCCCTTTGTCATCCACCAAGACCCTGAGTACAACCTTGCCCTTCTTCTGATGAAATTGAGCAAGTCGTCGCGTGCCAATGAGTGCTTTCAATTCTGTAACATTCAGCAGAATGGGTTGGGTAACCAGGGAAGTCATGGAGGATTCAACATTCAGGTCACGTTGCTGCCGCTTCGCCCCCATTCGTTCTAGTTTCTGCTGCTGCCGCTCGGAGAAGTATTGCTTCACTTGTACCTTACTCTGGGTACTGCGGGGCAAACGGAGGAGGGAAGCAGGGGAAGATTGCTGCTGATGGTGCAGCACCTGTTTGCCTTCTTTGACCCGGTCCATGGGTTCCATTTGTAACATCATCGGGAGGAAACACAACCAAATCAAGGCGGAAAAAATGAGTCCCCCTGCGGTCAGGAGTTGCCAGTCGGACCAGGGATGGGGGAGTGGTCCTTGCGTTTTCTGGGCAATTTTGTGGGCAAAGGCTTTGCCGCGTCGGGCTTGGATTCGATGCCAGTGCTGCCTGAGCGCTTCTGATCCACCATCGAACAAGGCGTAAGCAAGGAGAAAGACATCTTGAATTCGCATAAGGGCGTACGTTCTTCGAAAAAGAGATATTTGAGTGCAAAAACTATCCTCCACGATATTCCTTTTCTTCGCCTGAAATTGAAAAGGACATTCCCTGGAAAACTTACCCCAAATGTTGAGATGTAAGAAATGAAACGCTTACTTGGCTCTCTCACCGATAAACCCCTCCCATCTCTATGCCTATCTTCCTCTCCTTACCCACCAAAATCCTGCTTTGGAGCCTACTCGCTTGGTTTTCCGCTTCTCCCCTATCCGCTCAATCCAATTGGCAATCTCTCGCCACAGCGGTGAAAGCTCTGGACCAAGACCCGGTCATGCGATCGGCCAATTGGGGGGTCATCCTCCTGAATCCACGCACAGAGGAGGTCGTTTTCTCACATCAAGCGGACCGAAGTCTGGTAACTGCTTCGACCATGAAAGCGCTCACAACCGCTACGGCGCTCTCGGTTTTGGGAGCGTCCCACCAATTTGCCACCGTCTTGGAGTTTGATGGGAGCATCGGTGCAGACGGAGTTCTCCGAGGAAACGTGTACATCCGGGGAGGCGGAGATCCGAGCTTGGGAAGCGACCGATTTGGCGATTCTTACGCCCTTCCCGCCTTGCTTCAACAATGGCAGGCAGCTGTTCAGGCAGCGGGCATTCAACGGATTGCAGGACAGGTGATCGCTGATGCCAGCATCTACGGCACTCAGGTGACCCCCGCAAAATGGCCCTGGGAGGACATGGGCAATTATTACGGAGCGGGAGCAGGAGGACTGAATCTGCATGAAAACCTCTACTACCTGGACTTCAAAACCGGACCGAGCCAGGGAGACGCAACCGAAGTACTGCGCACTCGCCCCGAAATTCCAGGCATTCGCTTTGTCAATGAAATTGTCAGTGGAAGAAGCGGTTCTGGCGACAACGGATATATTTTCGGCAGTCCCTATACGTTCGAACGCTATTTACGAGGCACTTTGCCCCCTGGTCGCTCGACCTTCACCATCAAGGGCTCGATTCCCGATCCCGCTTTGCTGACAGCTCAGGTATTGGAAACCCACCTAACAGGAGCTGGCATCTTGATTGATCGAGGAGCCAGCAGTCTTCGATTGCTACGGCAAGAAGGCCCCGTAGTCTCTGGCAATCGTCAAGTGCTTCATACGCACCTTTCTCCAACGCTCCGGGATCTGGTGGAAGAAACCAATCAGCACAGCCTCAACCTGTATGCCGAAGCACTGTTGCTCGCGACTGGATATGAGTTGGATCAATCCAGAAATACAACAGACGCACTGGATGCCTTGGCGAATTTTTGGGCGGGAAAAGGCATTCCATTTTCCGGCATATACCTTCGAGATGGAAGTGGATTATCTCCCAACAATGCCATTTCTCCCCGCCAAATGGCCAGGGTCATGGCAAAGGCTCATGGGGCTGCATGGTTCTCCTCCTTCGAAGGCTCTTTACCAGTCGCGGGCCGTTCTGGCACGTTGAAGCGCATGATGCGCGGGACCTCCGCCGAAGGTCGAGTCAGAGCCAAAACCGGCTATATTTCCGGCGTATTGGGCTATGTAGGATTTGTCCAAACGGTCGATGGCGAAGACCTCTGTTTCGCCCTCATGGCCAATTATTATTCCTGTTCCACCCGAGAGATGCGCAACCGCCTCAGCCGCATCATGGTAAAAATGGCGGAAGGAAAATAACGCGTGCTTGCACTTTGCCGGGGGACTGAACTGAAAGTCATGCGGATTGACAACGAGCAGGAAATGACAACCTTAGCCAGTCCTTTTTGTGTAAGTTAGCTTTCATGTGGCGCAATTACGTACTCATTTCTCTGCGCAACCTTCAGCGCAACAAGCTCTACACAACCGTCAATTTGCTGGGCTTGGCCATCGGGATCAGCTGCTTTGTCTGGCTGGTACTGTATGTCCAAGACGAATGGGAATATGATCGGCACCATCAGCAGGCGGACCGCATCTACCGGGTGGTGGAAAAAATTGATCTAGAAGGACAAGGGGAAGAATCTTCCAGCAACCCGTTCCCTACCGGACCCGCTCTCCTCCATGACCATCCGGAGTTGATCGAAGAAATGGTTCGCTTTTTCGACTTTCAGGTAGAAACCCATACCCTGACCATCGAAGAAGAGAAGTTTGAAGAAGCCGACATCTACTTTGCGGATTCTTCGGTCTTCCAGGTATTTGATTTCCCATTGATGGATGGCGATCCTATGCGGGCTCTCCACCAACCCAACAGCATCGTTTTGACCCAGGAATTGGCCTCCAAGCTTTTTCCAGGAGAAAATCCGATGGGCCAACAGGTCAAATATGAAGGGGACATCCTGCTCCAGGTAACAGGTGTTTTTGACGAATTACCCCGGCAGTCTCACCTCCATTTTCAGGCGTTGGTTTCCTTTCTTACCCTGGAGCCGATGATGGGCCGGAGCTTGACCGAAAACTGGGTGTGGAATCCCAACTGGACCTACCTCCTTCTCCAAGAGGGAGTTGAACCCGCAGAATTGGAAGCCCAATTCCCCGCCTTTATCGACAAATACTACCCCAATTTCATCAAGACTCAGATCACCCACTACCTGCAACCACTCACCAGCATTCACCTGGATTCTCACCTCGACTATGAGATGGAACCCAATAGCAGTCGGGGGAGTCTGTACATTTTGCTGCTCATCGGTGGAGTCATTCTGTTGATTGCCTGCATCAATTTCATGAATCTGGCCACGGCTCGATCTGCTCACCGAGCACAAGAGGTAGGCATGCGCAAGGTATTGGGCGCACATCGGCAACAGTTGGTTCGGCAGTTCCTCGGGGAGTCTTTGGTACTCACCGGAATCGCGGTGATGCTGTCGATCTTTTTGGTCCGAATTGGCTTGCCCCTGTTCAATCGGATTGCCGATAAAGAGTTATCCTTTGACTTGATCTCTACCCCCATCTTCCTGCTTGCTTTGCTGGGGCTTGGCCTCATTGTGGGCACCATCGCGGGCCTGTATCCCGCCTATTATTTGTCTGCCTTTCGCCCCGTCCACGTATTGAAAGGGAATCTCAAGTCCAATCGCTCTGATCGCTGGCTGAGGCAAAGTCTGGTCGTGGTACAATTTGTCATCTCCCTGGTGCTCATCATCAGTACCGTGGTGATCTATCGACAGTTTGTCTTTCTTCAGGGCAGTGATCCGGGTTTTGCTCGGGAACAGGTGATCGTCATTCCCACCAAACCGACCATGATTGACAAGATCCAGAACTTCAAGGATCGACTGCAAACTCATCCGGGCATTCTGGGGATCACGGTCATGAATGAAATCATCGGGGTTCACCACAACGTGCATGAATTCAACTATGAAGGCATGGACCCGGAAAAGTGGGTGTATTTCCCTGGCTTGATGGTGGACGAAGACTTCGTCGAGACTTTTGGTCTGGAGGTCATCGCTGGGAGGGACTTCGACCTCTCCTTTGGCACAGAGGATACCGCTTCTATTCTGATCAATGAGACCATGGTCAAAGAGCTCAATTGGGGAAGTCCTGAGGCCGCGATTGGCAAACAATTTCGGACGCCTTTTGGCAATGAACGGGTGGTCGGGGTCCTCAAAGATTTTCACATTGTTTCGCTCAAAGAACAAATTCGGCCTTTTGTGCTGGACATCACCGTGCCGCAAATTCGCGGCTTTTTTACCAAACATATCGCCATCCGGATTCAAGCGGAAGAGATTCCCCGCACCCTGTCTTTCATCGGAGAGCAGTGGGATGGCATCGCACCCAAGCATCCCTTTACCTACTCCTTTTTGGATGAAGAACTGAACCACCTATACCGGGACGAAAATCGCCTGAGTGATTTGGTGGGCTACTTTTCCGTCTTGGCGATCTTGATCGCTTGCCTGGGGCTGTTTGCCCTGGCTTCTTTCACCGCCGAGCAGCGAAGTCATGAAATCGGGGTTCGCAAAGTCCTGGGTTCCTCGGTGGCACAGGTCATCGAATTGCTGGCGCGAGACTATCTCAAGCTGGTGCTAATCGCGAACCTGATTGCCTGGCCCATTGCCTGGTTTACTCTTGCGCGCTGGCTGGAGGGATTTGCGTACCAGATTTCCCTTTCCTGGGGGGTATTTTTACTTGCCGCCCTGGGAGTCATGGCCTTAGCCCTGCTGACCGTCGCTTTTCAGTCGGTGCGGGCCGCCCTTTCTGATCCAGCAGATGTGTTGCGGGAAGAGTAATGCAGAGGATTCCAGAATAATTTGCGATCTTCCAACCTATGCTGAACCAATATCTGGCTGAAATCTACTTGCCAGAAGTACTCTCCAGAGACTTTATGGCCCTGGTCCCCGCTCAACGGGCCAAGATCAACGAACTATTGATGGAAGGCACCATTCGGAGCTATTCTCTCGATATGAATCGGTCCAAAGTGTGGGTGGTGTTGATTGCAGAAACCGAAGCTGCTGCAAGGGAACTCCTAGAGGATTTTCCCGTCATGCCCTATTGCAGTTTTGACCTCTTTGAGCTGATGTTTCACGACATGGCCACGCATGAGCTGCCGCGGATTTCGCTGAATTGATCCAGGCGTGATTTTTTTTTTTGTATCATTCGTCTCGAATCTTCTGTACTTCTTCGCTTTTTCCCTCTTATCTACTTGAGTTGATTCCTTTTCTATCGGAAAAGGAGGGTATTTATGTGGGAAAACCAGATGGACATCTTTGCCAAGGTATGGGTTCTTTTGCTCCCGAAGTATCGACCGGTATCGCTGCACATGCTGTTGCTGCTCGGCCTGATGAAGGGAGTGTTGGGTCAGACTGATCCACCCATTTCAGCAGCCACTCATCTCAGCCATCCACGCATATGGGCCTGGGTAGATTCTTCTAAAACGGCCACTCAGCAAAATGCAGCAGCGGCATTTTCCGCAGGGAAATTTGTCCCTCTGGATTCGTTGCCGTGGGCTGGCAAATACGAACGCGGAAAATACGCCTATTGGCACCAGTTTCGTTTACACAATGCGAGTGCATCTACGGAGCAGATTGCCTTCTCTATCGGTGCCTTCGAGCAGGTTTCGGTATTTGAGGCAGATCATCAAATCGCACTCATGGGCGCCAGGGTACCTGTAGAAGGGAATCCCAACAGGGCCTATCCCAGACGATTCTCCACTCAATTGGAAGTTCCCCCCCGACATGAATTGACCTATTGGGTGCGATTCGCCCACCAAGTGGAAATCAATCGCCCACCGGAGCCACGCTTCTATGAATCCGCTCCTCAACTGGCGGACGAATTAGACCTGCTAGTCTGGTTCTATATTTCCCTGATGGGCTTTTTCCTGGTCTTGTTTTTCTTCGGCATGGTCAGTCTGTTCCAGTTTGTTCAACATCGAGACAGAGCCTATGGATACTATGGCCTGTACCTGTTACTGATGATGACTTTTTACAGTCGGGACTTTGACATGAACAGCCCCTTGTTTCATCTCTGGCCCCTGGAATTTCAAGATCAGCGCTATCTGACGGCTTTGGTTGCCTGCATCGCGATCTGCTACATGCAGTTTTTGGGACATTTTTTGAATGCAAGAAAAAAACTTCCCCGTCTCGCTCGCAGTATTCGACTTTGGAGTTGGGCCAGTGTTCTGTTTGTTCCGGTCGAAGGCATCCTCCGAATGATAGACCCCTGGCTTGCCTGGGCTGCATACAGCTATTTCAAAATATTTGCTCTGATCCTGTGCGTCGGTTTGATCATTTTCTTGTTGCGCAACCGGACACCGCTGAATGGATATATCTTACTGGGCACCATGGCCTTAACCTTCTCTTCCCTGGTTACGGCTCTGATGAGCTTTTTGCCTAGCCATCTCTATTTCTGGTGGGACATCACGTATTTCCCTCAATACGCAGGTATTTTGATAGAAATCATGTGCTTTTCACTGGGGCTAGCAACCAAAAGCCGCTGGGCGGAGCAAGAAAAAAGTCAGGCCCAGGCCTCATTGGTAATCAAAGAAATCGAAACCCAGCAACTGATTGAAACTGAACAGCGGCGGCGGCGATTTTTCACCCATTTGTCCCACGACTTTCGTACTCCGCTGACCGTGATGTTGGGGTTGGCGAAGCAGTTGCGATCCACGAGTACTCCCCAGCAACAACCACAGGTGGATCAGATCCAGCAAAGCAGCCAGCACGTGCTACAGTTGGTGGATCAACTGCTGGATGTGGCGAGTCTCGAAGCTGGAAAACTTACGCCTCGCCCCATTCCGGTCGAATTGCGTTCTTGGGTAGAATCGGTGATGCTCCGGTATCAGTCCCTCGCCCAACATGATGGGATTGATCTGAGGTGGACCCCACCTCCTCAAGCCGCCTGGGCCAACGTAGATCCTCAGTTGTTGGAGCATATTTTGGGCAATTTCCTGTCAAATGCGCTGAAGTTTGCTCCTACTGGGAGCGAGGTGAGCGTTCATTTGCTCCTCGACGAACAGGATCGCTGGTTGCTCTCGGTAGAAGATCAAGGCCCAGGAATTCCCACCGAGAATCGAGTCGCTATCTTTGAGCGCTTTTTCAAAGACTCGCGCCGCCCAGGCTATGGACTCGGGCTCGCTTTTGTCAAAGAGTTGGCCAACCTGATGAACGTAGCTCTGTACCTGTCAAGTGAGCCGGGGCATGGCAGTACGTTTGGGGTCCGGCTCCCGGCCTGTGCCCCTCCCTCTGACTCCTTCACCGCAGAAGTCCTTCCGCATCAGGTCTTGCTCCCTTCCGATCTTCAAGGGGCTCGGGTCTTATTGGTG
>JBCCCJ010000121.1:0-8872 GCA_039033615.1 Bacteroidota bacterium | reverse complement strand
CAGACGGTTATCACGATCTGCAAACTGTGTTCCAGTTCTTGGACTATGGTGATGATCTTTTTTTTGAGTTGCGTGACGATGGTCAAGTTATTCGAGAATATGATTTTGGCTTTAGTGAAGATAACGATTTATGTTTGCGTGCTGCAGCATTATTAAAACCACTAGCTGATGAAAGTTGTGGTGTTAGTATTAATTTAATAAAACGGCTGCCAATGGGCGGTGGCCTAGGTGGCGGTAGCTCGAATGCCGCAACCACCTTAATTGCGCTAAATGATCTGTGGAATATTGGCTTAAATCGTGATGAATTAGCAGATTTGGGCTTAAAATTGGGTGCCGATGTGCCGGTTTTTGTTAAGGGCCAGGCGGCTTGGGCTGAGGGCGTTGGAGAGCGATTAAGCCCTGTCGAATTGGCCGAAAACTGGTATTTGGTTTTAAACCCACAAATTAATGTCTCAACAGCGCATATTTTTTCAAATAAACATTTGACACACGCCCCCGAGATGAAGAAAATACGCGCTCTCGAAAAAGGCATCGACTCTACTTTCGGGGAAAATCAGCTAGAACCGATTGTTCGAGCTGAATACCCACAAGTTAATGCAATTTTTGAGTGGCTTAGCCAATACGGCAAACCACGAATGAGTGGTTCGGGTGGTTCGGTTTATTTGCCCCTTTTAAGTGAGCAAATAGGCCTAGAACTGTTGGCGAAAAAGCCATTAAGTACATCTGGTTTTGTTGCGAGAGGAATGAATATTCATCCTTTACTAATGAGTTGAAATTGAGTAGACTCGCTAGCTCTAAAAAGCGGCACCAAGGATACCAATAGAGTAAGTAGTGGATGCCACTTAAATGTAGACACACTGGGGTGTGGCCAAGCGGTTAAGGCACCGGATTTTGATTCCGGCATTCGAAGGTTCGAATCCTTCCACCCCAGCCATTCTCGTTACTTACCTGTTGTTTTCCTTTGAGATTATTCTGATCTAAGCAAATACTACACCAAACTGTGCTTAAGTTGTGCGCTACTGAGTAATTAGTCGCGTATTAAGTTTTACTTGGGTGTAAATAATCTGCTAATAGCGTTATATTCTCTGGTCTTGGTTGAACCAAGAAGCAAATTAATTTAATCCATATTTTGTTTTAGTGAACGACTAAAACAATACTTTGAGAGGTCACTGTGGCACTTGATAATTTGGTTGTATTTTCTGGTAATGCTAATCATGATTTGTCAGCGCAAGTCGTCGATTATTTAAAAGTTCCATTGGGCAAAGCCCGAGTGGAGCAATTCAGTGACGGTGAAATCACCGTTGAAATCCTAGAAAATGTGCGAGGTCGAGATGTGTTTATTATCCAACCGACCTGTGCACCAAGCCATAAAAACTTAATTGAATTGTTGTTGATGGTTGATGCGTGTAAACGCTCTTCAGCGCATCGTATTACAGCCGTGATGCCATATTATGGTTATTCTCGACAAGATCGTCGCCCGCGTAATTCGCGTGTGCCGATCAGTGCGAAACTAATTGCCTCAATGATGAGCACCGCGGGTGCTGATCGTGTTTTGACCATGGATTTGCATGCTGACCAAATTCAAGGCTTTTTTGATATACCAACCGATAATATCTACGGTTCGCCTGTGTTATTGGACGATATTCGTAGTCTCGAGCAAGACAACTTAGTTGTTGTCTCACCAGATGTCGGTGGTGTGGTTCGAGCACGTGCCTTGGCAAAACGCTTAGGCGTCGATTTGGCGATTATTGATAAACGTCGCCCGAAGGCGAATGTTGCCCAAGTAATGAACATTATCGGTGACATTGACGGCCGTAGCTGTATTTTGATCGATGATATGGTCGATACCGCCAACACGCTTTGTAAAGCAGCCGATGCATTGAAAGAGCAAGGTGCAACGGCAGTGCGAGCTTATTGTACCCACCCAGTATTATCGGGCGAGGCAGTGAACAGAATTAATGCTTCAAGCATGGATGAAGTGGTTGTGACCAACTGAACTTCCTCGGCCAGAACTGAAGCGTCAACTGCACGATTGATCAAGTCATAGGAGGCCGCGGCTTCGGCACTGATGGCATCGCCAGTCAGCATCAATTCTTTGGAGCGAGTTTCGCCAATTTTTCGGAGGAGAAATACCATAGGGAGGGCAGGAACCAATCCCATTTTTACTTCAGGAGTCGCAAAACTGGCCCCTTTAGCTGCAATGGCAAAATCACAAGCACTGACCAGGCCAACTCCCTCTCCAACGACTTCTCCCTGGATCTCTGAGATGACCACCTTGGTTGAGCGATAAATGACCAACATGAGTTGCGCCAGACTGCTAGAATCTGCGGCATTTTGCTCCAGGTTGTATCCCATCACCTGCTTCAAATAGCTGCCATCCAGGCCTTGACAAAAATGTTCTCCCTTCGCCCGGATCACAATGACCTTGACTTCGGGGTCTTTTTCGGCGGCCATCATGGCATCCTTCCATTCCACTACCATGACGTTGGTGAGCGCGTTGCCCGCTTCGGGACGATTGAGGGTGATGGTTGCCACCCGATTGTTTGCCTGATATTCTAGGCATTGGTACAGCTTCATGCAGGTTCAATTTGTCATCAAATTACCCCTATTTTTCAGGGGGTGCAAATGAGGAATGGTGCAACAACCGGTAATGGTTGGCAGGGAAAAAGAGTTGCGCTGGCTGGGCGTTCCATAGTTTGCAGATCTCATCAAATTCACAAAAACTGTATCTTAACGCCCAAAATTACCTATGCGATCCTTGCTCTTCTCCTGCCTGCTGTTGCTCAATGGTTTTTTGATGGCCCAAATGCCCCGCGTCCTGAGTCTGGAAGCACAAGGAAAGGTGGAGGATCAATGGTTGAAAGAACGGATGGAAACCGTTTTGCCCGACTTGATGAAGCGGACTGGTATTGATTGTTGGGTACTGATTTCAAGGGAATACAATGAAGATCCGGTCTTGAAAACGATGCTGCCCTCTCGCTGGTTGTCGGCTCGTCGGACGACCATGTTGTTGGTGTTTGATCGGGGGGACAGCCTGGAAACCCTCGCCTGCGCCCGCTATGACGTGGGAGAAATTTTCAAGAAGGCCTGGGACAAAGAGCAGCAACCCGACCAATGGGCTCGCCTGGCAGAATTGATCGAAGAACGTGATCCTCAGAAGATCGGGATCAATCGGTCTGAACATTTCGGATTGGCCGATGGACTGACGGCCTTCCATCACGAACAAGTGATGAATGCCCTTTCTCCTGCGCTTCAACAAAGAGTCGTAAGTGCAGAAAAACTCGCCATCGGCTGGCTCGAGACCCGCACCCCGAATGAAATGATCGCCTATCAGCAAGTCTGCCGCATCGCCCATATGATCATCGCTGAAGGCCTGTCTGATGCAGTGATTCAACCTGGCGTTACGACCACCCAGGAAGTGATGTGGTGGTATCGGGAGCGGATTCGGGGACTGGGCATGACCGCGTGGTTTCATCCCACGGTTGACATCCAGCGAGCAGATCCCAAGAGCAAAGAACATTTGAGAAGCTTTTCCCGGCTACCTGATCAGGAGGTCATCATGCCGGGAGATCTGGTCCACATAGATCTTGGGATCACCTACCTGGGCTTGAATACCGACACCCAGGAGAATGCGTATGTCCTGAAAGCCGGAGAAACGAAGCCACCAGCGTATCTGCAAGCGGCTTTTGAAAAGGGATTGCGTTTGATGGACATCTTGACCGACCAATACCAAACTAGCCGCACAGGAAATGAAATGCTGGCCGCTGCTCTCCAACAGGCCAAGACGGAAGGATTGAAGCCAACCATTTACACCCATCCCATCGGCTATCACGGGCATGGGGCTGGACCGACCATTGGCTTGTGGGATCAGCAAGGCGGGGTTCCCCATCGAGGAGATTATCCCCTCTACCCGCATACGGCATATTCCATCGAGTTGAATACGGCGGTCTATGTGGAAGAATGGGGCAAAGAAATTCGCATGATGATGGAAGAAGATGCCTTCTTTGACGGAGAAGAGGTGCGCTACATCGACGGTCGCCAAACGGAGCTTTTTCTGATTCCGCGTCAGCAAGCATGGTTAGGGGAGTAATGAAGGGCTCAAGGTTCGATTGGGAACGTGAAGTTGCATTTCGAAAAAAACAGAAGAAAGATTCCCCACAAAGCCAAAAACAAATGAAGACCATTTCTCATACCTATCGAGACGGCATGACCAACGAATGGTCGTTGTGGGAAACCAAAGTGGCAGACGCGCCGATTTTGATGATTTTTCCAGCTCTTGGGGTGCGGGCTTCCTATTATGATGGACTCGCGAATGCTTTCCACCAAGCAGGTTGGCACGTATGTTCAGCGGACTATCGGGGGATGGGCAAAAGCAGTGTACGGGCTTCCCGCAAGCAGGATTTTGGCTATGATACCTTGGTTCAGGATACGCTGGAAGCATTGAATACCCTGAAATCAAGTTTTCCTGCTAGTCCGCTCTACCTGCTTGGCCATAGTCTCGGTGGCCAGATCGGGAGCATTCTGGCCGCTAGGGAGCCAGAACTCATGTCTGGATTGATCTTGGCCGCTTCCTGTCTGGTAGATCCCAACGGGTGGCCCAAAGGTCAGCAGTTTCGGACTCGACTGGCCGTGCATGTATTCCCGCCCCTGGCCAAATTGATTGGTTACTTCCCTGGCAAACAAGTGGGCTTTGGTGGTAGAGAGGCAAAAACGCTCATGCGAGATTGGGGCCATAGCGGACGCACAGGACGCTATGAATTGGCCCATTCGGATCAACAGGATGAAGCCCGCCTTGCCCAACTCAAGCTGAAAACGCTGGCCCTCACCTTCGAAGGGGATGACTTTTGCCCGGCTCAGGCCTCCCAACATTTGTACGGCAAATTCCACCCTGATTCAGCCATCACCCACCGGCACCTGACCAGCAGAGAGATGGACCCAAAAGGGCTCAATCACTTCAAGTGGACCCGCTTTCCAGAGGTCATCGTCCAGGAAGTGAACCAGTGGCGGAATTGATCAGAAACCTCTGATTTCCTTGACCAAAGCTACGGTATCCGCCACCATCGCTTGCAAACCAGCAAAATCTCCGGCTTCGATCAGGTCCTTGCGGATCAATTTAGAACCCATGCCCACGCAGGTAGCTCCTGCTTCAAACCAAGTGGTCAAATTCTCCTTGGTTGGGGAAACGCCACCGGTAGGCATGATGGAAGTCCAAGGACAGGGGCCTTTGACCGCTTTGATGAACCCCGGTCCTCCGACCTGAGAGGCGGGAAAGATCTTGACGATTTCTGCGCCCAATTCTTCCGCCTGAGAAATTTCGGACAAAGAACCACAGCCCGGCGACCACAACACCTTGCGGCGATTGCATACTTTGGCCATTTCTGGATTGAGAACGGGAGATACGATGAAGTTAGCGCCCAATTGTAAAAACAAGGAGGTGGTGCCGGGCTCTACGATCGAACCAACACCGAGGATCATACCAGGAAGTTCCCGTGCGGCATATTGGTTCAACTGACCAAACACTTCGTGGGCGAAATCCCCCCGATTGGTGAACTCCATCACCCGCAATCCGCCATCGTAGCAGGCTTTCAGGACCTGTTTGCAGACTTCCAGATCCGGGTGGTAAAAAATGGGCACCACGCCACTGTTGGCGAGGGCTTGAGCAACTTCTATACGAGTGAATTGAGCCATGTTGATTGAAATTAGTAAAAGAGATCGTTTTGCCGGCAGAGGTCAGGTCGCCTTTCTGTCAGACCGCTTCACTGCCAGATGAGCAGATGACTTGTAGAAATGAAAACTCTTCAGAAACGAAAAGCGTTTCTTTCTTTCTTTCTGCCACTGCCACTGCCACTGCCACTGCCACTGCCACTGCCACTGCCACTATCGACTCACGCGACCGGATGCATCGCCTGACATCAGTTTTTTGACCTCAGGGACGGTGACGAGGTTGAAATCTCCGTGGATGGTGTGTTTGAGACAAGAGGCTGCCACCGCAAAATTCAAGGCTTCCTGATCGTTGTCATAGGTCAATAAGCCGTAAATCAAGCCTCCCATGAAGGAATCTCCGCCGCCGACTCGGTCTACGATGTGGGTGATCTGGTAGGTAGGCGCAGAGAAAAGCTGTTCGCCATCCCACAATACGCCAGACCAGGAATTATGCGAAGCACTGATGGACCCACGCAGGGTGATGATGACCTTTTTGGCGCGGGGAAACTTGGCCATCAGTTGCTTGCCAACTGATTCGTAAGCCGCGCCTTCCACATGTCCCTGGGTCACATCTACGCCTTCGGGATGAATACCAAACACCTTTTCGGCATCCTCTTCATTCCCCAAAATGATGTCGCATCCCGCTACCAGGGCTTCCATGACTTCTCCCGCCTGTTTGCCGTATTTCCACAGATTTTTCCGGTAGTTCAGGTCCGTAGAAACGGTAACCCCCAGACGATTGGCGGTTTGGATGGCTTCGAGACAGGCATCCGCTGCTCCTTGGGAGACGGCAGGAGTGATGCCAGTCCAGTGGAACCAATTGGCTCCTTCCAGCGCTTTTTCCCAGTCGATCATGCCTGGTTGGATTTCTGAAAGGGCAGAATGCGCGCGATCATACACCACCTTGCTGCCTCGACTGACGGCACCGCTTTCGAGAAAGTAGATGCCCAGTCGTTCTCCTCCGTACACAATGTGCTCGGTACCAATGTTGTACTTACGGAGGTTTGCCACTGCACAGCGGCCAAGATCATTTTCGGGCAAGCGAGTGACAAATTCGGTGGGAATGCCGTAGTTAGCCAAAGAAGCAGAGACATTGGATTCACCGCCGCCATAGACCACATCTAACTTGCTGGCCTGAATGAAGCGTTCGAAGCGAGGGGTGGAGAGCCGGAGCATGATTTCTCCGAAGGTAACGACTTTAGGGTTCATGATAGAAGAAGTGTGAGATGAAAGAAGTCAAACAGGAATATTCAGGGAAGATCAGGACAAACTTATGTAGGAAGTATCTGTGATGAAGGGGCAAGAGAATCTTTGGGAGAAAGAATCGGGTCGGTGTTGAGTTTATATTCAGCCAGAAGCGTGAATACTTCGATGAATCCCGAGTTCTAAGCCCCGCAATTCTGCCAAGCCTCTCAAGCGACCAATCGCGGAATAGCCCGGGTTGGTGGATTTATGGAGATCATCTAGCATCAGATGCCCGTGGTCAGGACGCATGGGAATGTGAACATCCGCATAGTTCGCAGCTGTTCTCCGAGCTTCTTCCTCCAACAGGGCCTTGACCACCGAGTACATATCGACATCTCCCGTCAAGTGGTCTGCTTCAAAAAAGCTGCCATCTTTCTCTCGCTTGGTGGCTCGAAGGTGGGCAAAGTGAATGCGGTCGCCCCATTTGCGAACCATGCCCGCCAAATCATTGTCTGGACGCACTCCAAAAGAACCCGTACAGAAAGTCAATCCATTCGCTCTGGAAGGAACCTTGCCAAATAAGTAGTCCAGGTGAGCATCGGTACTGACAATGCGCGGAAGCCCCAACAAAGGAAATGGAGGATCGTCAGGATGAACACACATCCGAATCCCGACTTCTTCTGCAACTGGAATGACTTGCTCCAGGAAATAGACAAAATTGGCTTGTAGCTGTTCTTGATCGATCTCGGCATAGGTGGCTAACATGTCCCGGACCGTTTCCAGGTCATAGGTTTCATCAGCGCCCGGTAAGCCAGCCAGAAGGGTGTCGTGCAGATCCTGAATTCGCTCGGGACTGGCCTGCTCAAACCAAACCCTCGCCTGGGCGATTTCGTCAGCCTGATAGGCCTCTTCTGCCCCCTCTCTCTTGAGCAGAAATAACTCAAATGCGATGAATTCTTTGCGGTCGTAGCGCAAAGCTTTGGAACCGTCGGATACTTCGTACATCAGGTTGGTGCGAGTCCAATCGAGGATGGGCATGAAATTGTAGCACACAATTTCGACCCCACAAGCCGCAAGGTTTCGCAGGCTTTCTTGGTAGAGCTCGATCCAACGATCTCGACTTGCAAGCCCACGCTTGATGTCTTCATGCACCGGCAGACTTTCTACCACAGACCAGAATAAAGGACGTTGTTTGTTTCGCTGCTCGTCCCATTCGATCATTCGCTGCCGGGTTTGGATGGCTTCTTTTGTCCACAAATCCCCGACTGGAATCTGATGGAGAGACGTAACAATGCCAATAGCCCCAGCTTGCTGTACGTCGTCCAGACTGACTGGATCTTTGGGGCCATACCATCTCCAGGAATGTAACATGAGTTTTGGGGGTTAGGGTACAGGGATTCCCGATTCTCGGGATTTCACTTTGTTCAACAGGGTTCAAGGACCACATCGGTAGCGTCGAATGATATTCGGCTAAGTGAGACTTGAAAAATCACTTCCCTTTTTCGCGCCCTTATTTCGTTGAATCAACACCGAGTGGTGAGCGGGTCGAAGCTCCCGACTCTCGGGTCCCAATCGCGAAACTTTGGGAAAAAGGGACCCAAAGAGGAGCCTTGACGAAGAACTGGGACGGAAGAACAAGCGAAATGGTCCAAGTTATTTTTTGAGTATCACTAAGCATCAGGTTTTGACAGGGAGCCTGAAATGGGATTTCAGTAAGGAGGAGCTCAGACTCCAGTAAATGCGCTAAATCCACCATCTATCGGCACCACAATGCCAGTTACAAATTTGGAAGCGTCGCTGCACAGCCATTGAATGGTGCCATTCAACTCCTCTGCTTCGCCAAATCTCCCCATGGGCGTATGCTCGATGATGGTTTTGCCACGCTCGGTCAGGCTGCCATCTTCCTCTAGCAACAGACGCCGATTTTGGTCACCGATGAAGAAACCCGGCGCAATGGCGTTGACTCGCAGGCCCTCCCCAAATT
>JBCCCJ010000120.1:0-8885 GCA_039033615.1 Bacteroidota bacterium | reverse complement strand
TTTTTGACACGGGCGAATTCTACAATTTCTGGTTCTCCACGGGTACCCCGACTTTTCTGGTCAACCTGCTCAAAGGGCGAAATCAAGTCCAGATTGGCAAGGTGCTGGTAGATCAAAGTGCCTTTGAAAGCTATGACATCGAAAATCTCGATACCCTGCCCCTACTCTTCCAAACGGGCTATAGCACCATCAAGGAAAAACGAGAATTTGGGATTTTTTTGATGGACTATCCCAATCGCGAGGTGGAGACCTCTCTGCTCCGCCATCTCATCGGAAGCTACCGCCATCATTCTGCGGCGCGCACCACCCCGGTGGTCATCCAACTCCGGCAGGCCTTTCTCGACCAGGAGATCGAGCAGATCATCACCATCATCAACAGCCTCTTCCAGTCCATTCCTTCCCACATCTTCATCAAAGAAAAGGAGGCCTATTACCACTCTCTTGTCTACCTCGTGTTTCAATATCTGGGGCAATTCATTGAGGCAGAGGTCAACACCGCAACGGGTAGAATTGATGCGGTCGTCTACACCGATTCTCAGGTCTATGTCCTGGAATTCAAATTAGACGCAAGCGCAGAAGTCGCTCTCAAGCAGATCCGCGAAAAGGGCTACGCAGACAAATATCTGACTTCTGGCAAAAAGGTTCTCGCTATGGGAATCAATTTTTCTAGCACAGAAAAACAAGTGACCGACTGGAAGATGGAAAGCTATTGAGGGGATCGGAAGAGTTGTTATAGCCCACTCAAAATTTCTACCAGCCGATCAAAGGCCGCTTCTCTCGCCCGAATGTTGGCGTCTCCCCCATCGGGAGTGGCCCCTCTACGCATGAAGGCATGACCTGCTCCCTCAAAGATCATTCGGTCGTAGGAGTTGTCGTTGGCTTTCATTTGGGTAGCTGAATGGTCAATGGTTGCATTGACACGGGCATCATTGCCGCCGTAGAAGCCATAGACGGGCGCTTGAATCTGGGCGTAGGGCTCGGCTGCTTTGGGTCCAGTCCCATAAAAGACGCAAGCGGTGGCGATGGTGGGACTGTTGGTGGCGTAGCGGAAGGTTTGACTGCCTCCCCAGCAGAAGCCGATGACAGCGACCTTCCCATTGCAGGCAGGTATTTCTCGGGCGTAGTTCTCTACCGCTTGTAGATCTTGGGTTACCTGATCGGCATCCAGGCCATAAATCGCCTTTCGGGCGTCATCGGTACTGGCAAAGTCGGTGGTTTTGCCCCCGTCTGGTCCCGCGCCCGTCAACAAATCCGGGGCGATCACCAAGAAGCCCGCACCCGCCAATTCATCGGCCATCAGACGCGCCCAATCGTTGAGGCCACGATTTTCGTGAATGAGGATCACTGCGGCCGTTGGTTCGCTCTTTTCTGGAAAGGCCACAAAGCATTCCACCGTGCGATCGCCATAGGTAACTTCTGCCCACTCGTGATGCCGGGGGGAATCAGAGAGGGCCTTGACGAAGCGGTTTTGGGCGGAGAGATGCAGACTAAGAAAAGCCAGAATGAGAATGGAAAAGGGTTTCATGAGGATATTTTGTGGTGAAAGAAGGTGGTTGTTGACGATTGCCATGAAAAGCCAACAACTGAATCGCCTGATCGGTTATTTGATAGTAAAAAGAGTTATGCCGATTGATGACACACCTTCATATTCCCGGAGCACTTGGATAAGGAGGAAACATGTATGGCCGTTCAGCAATTGACGCCAAGAGAGTCATGATCTTATCATGCAATTCTGTCGCTATGTCTCCCCCATTGATCTTCCAAGTATAGCAGCAAATCCAAATAGGCTTGTCTGGCGGTCTTGGTCCAAATGATTTCTCTACTCACGATTTTCCCTTCAGCAGATTGCGAACTTCCTCAAGGATTTGGGGATGCGAATGAACTTCTCCGTTTTGGATGTCCGCCTGTCCCTTTTTGATTAAGGCAAGAGCTTCCTGATTCCCTTCTGCGTCAGAATCCTGACCTTGACTGATGATTTTGTGATAAGCCGCCAGTAACTCAATGTCCTGGATTTGCTCAATCAGGTCATGCAACGACTGTTTCAACAATTGGATGCTCATCTCATTTTCAAATTGGTATCAATAAGGTACGAATAGAATCGGAAGAAGTGAGGGAACAGTTCCTAAGGAATCTGTTGAATTTCCGAAGGTGCATACCCAATCCGATCTGCGACTACCATCAACTGCTTGCCCGCTTCGGGCGCAAGGGCTTCGGTATATACCTGCCAGCTTTCGCCAGATTCTTCTCCCGCATTCACCCATTGGTAACCGATAGAAGCTCCCTCCGTTTCGCAGCTCAGTTGAATCCCTTCTTCCGTGCGGGTCATCTTCACTTCCGCACAAGCAGGCCGTTGGCTACCGGGCCATAACTTCTCGATCAACTCCGGCTCGGGTAGTTCTCCTACGTCTTGGATCTCGGCCATCCAGCGATCACATTCCGCCCGCAATTCGGCCAATTTCTCTGCGTACTGGGGATCGGCGGCAAGATTGTTCAATTCGTGGGGATCTGCTTCTGTATCGAAGAGTTCCTCTTTGTCTTTGGTATCGCGAAACCAAAGCGCCTGCTCCGGGGTCAGTTCTCCCGCATCCCGTAACCGCAACAATTCTTGCATGACGGGCATTTGTTCCCGGTACTTGACCGGGAGGTAATAGGGCTTCTCCGGCTGATAGTTCCGCAAATACTTAAAACGATCATCCCGCACCGCCCGAATCATGTCATACTTGGCGTCGAAGCGGTCGCCTGCCCCGTGAATGTATTTCCTTGGAGCGGAAACCTGATATTCCCCCAAGAACGCCCGGCCTTGCATCCCTGGTTCCGGCTGAATGCCTACCAAAGACATGATGGTCGGCTTGAAATCAATGAAACTCACCAACTGTTCATCGATCTCTCCGGCACGCTCTTGATTCGGGAAGCGGATGATGAGCGGAATCTGAAGGCCGGAATCGTAGCAAAGGCGTTTTTGACGTGGCAGAGGCCCACCGTGGTCCCCATAGAAGAAGATCACGGTATTTTCCAGTTCGCCATCTTCTTCCAATTGAGCCAGCACTTCCCCTACCATGACGTCCATCTCTTTGAGATTAGAGTACATGCGACGCATGTCTCGTTGCCCTACTTCATTATCTGGCAAATAGGGGGGGACGTTCACGGGCAAATCCTCCGCTACCCAGAGGGAATCTTCGGATTTGGCCCAGATGCGAGACTCATGGGTGATAGTGAAGTTGAAGATGGAAAAAAAGGGCTGACCGGGTGCGCGATTGCGCCAGTGGGCCTCATCGCTGCTTTCGTCCCACGCCGTCAGAGGCTTCTTGAATTGGTAGTCCTCCTTGCGATTGTTGGTACAATAGTAGCCTGCTTCTCGGAGACGCTCACTGTGCATTTTGATGCCTGCCGGGGGAACAGCTTCATACGGAATGATGAGCTCCAGCATCTCGTCATGAAGATTTCCGGTCCGCATGTGGTTGGCCCCAATCGAACTCGGGTACATGCCCGTAGCCAGGGCTGCCCGACTTGGCGCACACACACCAGAGGGCGAAAAGGCCCGGGTATAACGTACTCCTTCTGCTGCCAATCGACTGAGGTTTGGGGTCTCAATGGTAGAATCACCAAAGGCAGGGAGATAGGGACTCAAGTCCTCCGTTACGATCCAGAGGATGTTGAGCCGATCAGAAGATTGGGCCGTTGGCAGCTGCCGGGAAGCCGCATCTTTGGTTTCGGTTTGAGAGGTGGGTTGGCAGGCAGAGATCAGACAGATCATCAACGCCAGACAAGAAGGAAACAGAAATTTCATATGTGAGGAATTCGTAGCTAGTCAACAGGGGAAGTTAGAGAAGAAATGGAGAGGGGGCAAATGGGAAGTTGGATGATTTGTCCTTCCTCTTATCGTACAAAATAGCCCTTTGCAAAGGAAAGATTCTCAAAAAGCTAAGAGCAAACCCTCCTTCCTCCCGAAAACCCAACCAAATTAACCAATTAACTATCAACCACTTAACTAGCTCGAAAACATATGTGCTAATCAAAAGAACATATGTGCTAGGATTCACTTTCCTGAAATTTGGCGGTTCGAAGGAATTGCCAGATACTTGTCCCAGAGTCATATACGACTCTTCCACTTTTCCCCCATCTATGATAGACTTGTGTACGAATTCCCCCGTGCATGACTTCTATGTTTCATACTTGTTAACTGATCGCACCTATGCGTACCTCTACTCTTATTGCCGTTTTGCTCCTGATCGGCTGGAACAACTTTGCCTTTGCCTACAAAATCATGAAACAATGACGACCTCAGGAAACCGTTGGCTGGGCATCTCTTTTCAGAAAGATCACGGGGAAAAGTGTGATCTATCGCTGGAAGGAGATCTGCCCAGTTCTTTTGATACCCCTACCAGATGCGCAAGTGGTCCTAAAAAATAGCTTTGATGAACAAATTCGATAGGGTTCCTTATGCCTACCATGTTGCTATCCCACACGGTGAAACGGTATGCTTTCCAGCTTGCAATCCGAGATAACTGCCTGTGCTTTTTACCGCCTGCTCCCATCGGTGATCGCCGTCGCTGGATCCAGTTTCTGTTGTGGAGTACCCTCTCTCTGAGTAGTCCCTGGCTGTGGATGTGCCTCTGGCAGGTTCGCTACCGGATTCAGCTAACCGATGGACTCATCATTGAGACCCGTTTTGGACAGGAGCAAGTGGTTGGGCCCCTCCAGGCGTGTCGCTTCGTTTGGGTACGTGCCCGACGGCTTTCTCAAGTCGAACAGCCCGGATATCTGTTACAAATCCACTTAGGGGCGATTCATCTGCATCCCCCTCACCAGCAGGGGATCTTGTATGTTCACACCAAGAGAGAAGTGAAAACGGTCGATACCCTGATGCGGAGTTTGAAGATTTTGTGTAAGGGGTAAATCCCCCAACCAACGGTTGTTATCCTGAGCAATTATTTCGAGCATCGACATTCCCCTTGGATATGACAAAGAAAAATCAGCCACGAATTTCCGAATTGGTACAAGAAGATTCATGATATTTATCCATTCATGCCATTCACCAAGGAAAGAAACCAAGCTCATTGCGCAGCGAATTTCCACGAAATCTGGACTGGCGAGAAGGCAATTCGGATACTTCGACCTTGCTCGGCACAAGTTCGTGGCTAACAATTGAAATGTTGCAAACACCCGAAATTCAGACTCTTGCAAAAAGTTGTCATCCTGAGCCTGCGAAGGATCTCTTGTGCCCTTTTTTCTCCGAATATCAGTCAATTCAGATCCCTCACTCGACGCTCGGGGTGACAATTGACTGAATAAGGAAAAATCATACGATCACTAGGGGAACTCTTGATTTTTCCTCATTTTGTGTCCCACGAGAAGAGACCTCCCACCTTAGGATCAACTACACTTTATTCAAGTAATGACAAAGAAGAACACCAACATTACTGTTGAAGGGCGAACTATTTCCATCAGCCAGATAAACGACAAAGATTATCTATCGCTTTCTGACATGGCGCGGGAAGAAGGAGGCATCCAACGCATTCAGAACTGGATGCGAAATCGTGACACAATCGATTTTTTGACTGCATGGGAAGAAATTCACAATGCCGATTTTAATGTTATGCAAATGCATAACATTACCAAAGACGTAGGTAGAAATCGTTTCATCATTTCTCCTAAGCAATGGATCAAAGAAACCGGAGCTATTGGGATCCTCTCCAAGGCGGGAAGATATGGGGGAGTATATGCTCACAAGGATATTGCCTATCACTTTGGTATGTGGTTATCGCCCAAATTTTCGCTGCTTGTGATCAAGGAGTTTGACCGATTGAAGCGGGAAGAATATAGTCAAAGGAAACTGGAGTGGAATTATCAACGCTTCCTATCTAAGGTTAATTATCGACTACATACAGATACGATTAAAGCCCATTTAATCCCTATGATTCAACGTCAACGGGAACAAGTTCAAGCGTGGGTCATCTATGCTGAAGAGGCTGACCTATTGAATTTAGCAGCATTTGGGCAAACAGCTAAACAGTGGCGGGAAGCAAACCCGGACCTTGCTCCAAAGGGCAACATCCGGGATTATTCTGATGTCATTCAACTCAATGTCCTTTCGAATCTTGAAAGCCTCAATGCTGTATTAATCGAACAAGGAATTGAGAAGAAGGCTCGTTTTGATCTCTTAGCTCAAACTGCCATTTCTCAATATCAAAGATTGGCCGAGCAAGACCAATTAAAGCGGATGGAAGAATAATCTTTCTCCCCTACTCCACCACAAACTCCCCGCGCATCGAAATGTGATGCCCCGGCATGGTACAGACGTACTGATAGGTTCCCGGCTCAGTAGGAGCGACGAAATAGATCGTCTCTTCCGTCTCGGGATCGAGCAAAGCCGTATGAGACAGCACCTGCTCCGAATCAGGAATGTAGCTTTTGCCTGGGCCGGAAATGCCCATTTTGATGGCAAGGTCGCCGATTTCATCCGCGGAGCCTGGCATGACCAGCGCAAAATTGTGCTGCATATCGTCATTGTTCGTGAAGGTCAGTTTGACTTTACTGCCGGCTTTGACGGTCAGGGCTTCTTTGTTGTACTTCATGCCGGGCACGGTGCCAATGATGAGGTTGGCATCTGGTCCATTGGTCCAAGCGGCGGGCTCTTGGGTCATGCGTTTTGAGGAGGTGTTGTTGCTGGAAGCCGCCCCTTCTCCTGACTCAGCCATGTCAGTACCCCCTCCAGGAATTTGGTTGAGGGTGTAGTAGCCAAAGTCATGCAAGAGGCTCTTACCTGATTTGCTGCGCACTCCAGTGGCTTTGATCTCGTGGACAAAGCCTTCGCGCAAACCATCCACGTACAAACGAGCCGAAAGACCGTCTGCTGCTACCTCTACCTTGGTGATCGCACAATTCTCCAGCAGCTTGGGGGTGCTGCCATAGGTCCGATAATAAGCGTAGGTAAACCCATTCACTTCGTAGCTTTCGGGCTTAGATGCGGTGATGGGGTTGGCTGCTTCGGTAAAATGAACCCGAAATCCATCTGGCTGAGCTTCCACTTTGAGCATTTCAAAGGGCAGTTTGCCCGTCCATTTCACCCGTTGGATACCAAAGGGCGCTTTACCCGTCGAGGCCCACCCTCGATTGGTCATACCGACGAAGAGGGTACCATTCTCGCCCCAAATGGCGCGCAACAAGCCACTGGAAAAGCCTTCTCGCATCGGAAAAATGATGCCTTGATAGGTACCTTCGACTTCTTCCAGATACATACGCATGATTTTACTCTGTCCCTGATCTCCCACGATCATTTGCCCAGCAAAGGGACCAAAATCCCCCTCCGTATCGTCCATCAGAATCGCAGAAGTCGAGATGCCGAGCGTGCCATGCGGCAACCAAACCGTAGGAGGCTTGATGCCTTCCAGATTTTGCGCTGCTTCGTATAGGGTGCCCATGGAATCTTCAAACATTTCCAGGCGCAATTCTACTGGAGAACTTGGCTCGGCGGCCCACTTCAGACCCTGGGGATTGCCGACAAAGTCGCCTTTTTCGACGTGCGTGATGCGACCAGAACCGACCCAATCGCCTTGGTTGTCGGAATAGAAGAGGTCGCCTTTTTCATTCAGGCCAAAACCCGCCGGAGAACGGAAACCCGTGGCATAAGGCATGACTTCGCCCTCCTCGGTGATTTCCAGCATCCAGCCCCGCCATTTTACCAAGCTCGCACCGTAGCCGATCCAGGAAAGGTTGAGCGCCACCAGCATATTGCCATTGGGCAGGAAAAGCGGTCCATAGGAATAGTCGTGGTAGTTTCCGGATAAGGGCCAGGTGGCAATGGTTTCAAAGCGATCAGCTTTGCCGTCGCCATTGCGGTCGGTCATTTTGGTGAGTTCGCCGCGCTGAGTGGCATAAATGGAACCGTCTTTATAGGCGAGACCAAGGGGTTCATGCAAACCTTGCGCGTAGCGAACCCAGTTGCTGCGATCCGCTCGTTTGCTATAGGGGTCCTTGACCAGCCAAACCTCGCCACGGCGGGTGCAGACGGCCAATGTCCCGTTGGGCAACATCGCCATCCCACCCACTTCCAGCACGATGCCTTCGGGAATGGGCAGGTCTTCGATTTGATAATATTCGCTTTCCTGCGACATGGCAGGAATGGCCATCAACAAGGCCAGACAGAGAGAGACATATATTCTTACCATACGAGGGAGTAGTTGAGGGTGGAAACGTCAGAAAGGGAAATGACCAATTGCTGCTGGCCCTGGGAATCACGCAATTCAGTCTGCGCCAAATCTGCGCCTTCCAGATAGTAGCTACCATTCACCAGGAATCCTCCGGCTGGCAGGGCTTCAATCTGCTTTCCTGCTGCCAGCAAGACATAAATCTTGCTACCATCTCCGCTTCCTCCTGCCAATTGAATACTGCGCTGTAGAGAACGTTCTCCTTGTCCAGGTCGAATCTGATCGGTGAAGGAGGTTCCTGCCAGTTCATATCGGAAGATCGGCGCTCCGGATTCGTCCAAATCATAGCCCAAAAAGGTCAGAGCTCCATTCATGACCATGGAGTCAGGCCAGTTCGCACCTGAGCTACTCAGATTCGCAAAAGAAGGCATACCCGCCAGGGACAAGGCCGCTCCCATCGGTTGGGCGATTTGTTCTACGCCCCGCCCGACCCACATTTCCCGCGCATCCACAAATGGACCTCCCCAAGCGGTCAACCACGCCCCCTGATGCAGGTCGTACTGAAAGTGGACCTTCTCGGGGTAGCCTACTGAAACGCTGTGGGTATGCTTGAATCCTTCATGCATGACATAGCCGCGCAAAACGGTGGGACTCTCTTCTAGTGCCAATCCGTAGGGTTCGGGTTTTTTGAAGGGCATGGGAGAACCTAACGCGTGCAGCGCCTGACGGTCTAGCTCT
>JBCCCJ010000119.1:0-8891 GCA_039033615.1 Bacteroidota bacterium | reverse complement strand
TTGGGCACAGATATGGCCCCTACCCAGGCCGTGAGCCAACTGTCTGGCTCAGAATTGACCCAACAATTGGGGCAGGACCTCAGTGAGAGCTTGCAAGGGATGACCGGCATGGGGCAATTTCAGACCGGAGCCACCATTCGTAAGCCGATCATTCATGGCCTGCATAGCAATCGGATTCTCATTTTGAATAATGGAATTCGCTTGGAAGGTCAGCAATGGGGCTCTGAACACGCCCCAGAAATCGACCCATTTCTTGCTACAGAATTGACCGTTATCAAAGGATCAGGAGCCGTCCGCTATGGCTCAGGTGCGATGGCGGGGGTCATTCTGGTAGAACCCGGTCCGTTGAGAGATTCTGCTGGTATCGGTGGGAAATTTCACCTGCAGGGTTTCAGCAATGGTCGCCAAGGCGTCGCTTCCGCGCAGGTAGATGGGCAATTGCCCAATCGGCCCGCTTGGAGTTGGCGCTTGCAAGGCACCTTTCGGCGAGGCGGCAATCTACAGACGCCGGATTATTTCTTGGAGAATACGGGTTTGAGTGAGCAAAATGCTTCTGCTGCCATCGGATACCGTACTCAAGAAAAAGGCATGGAGGTGTTTGTGAGTCGATTTCAAACGCAATTGGGCATCCTTTCGCCCGCGCACGTAGGCAGCGAAAATGATTTGTTACGCGCGATTGCCAGTGAGGCACCGTTTGGCTCAGATACCGTCGGCTTTACCTATGATTTTCGGCGACCCTACCAGCATGTAGTCCATCAGATGGCCAAATGGAACGGCTACTATCGCACCGCCAATGGCAGCAAATTGACTGCTACCTACGCCTATCAGCACAATCGTCGCAAGGAATTTGATGCCCACCGACCCCGGGGAAGAGATGAAAATGGGGAAGATTTGCCGGAATTGGATTTTCGGATCGAGACCCATACCGTGGAGGGAGTTTGGCACCACCCAGTAACAAACGGCTTGCGAGGGGAGGTAGGAGTTTTTGGGCTGTACCAAGGAAATCTATTGCGAGGCCGACCCTTCATTCCCAATTATATTTTGTTTGGGGGAGAAGCCTTTTGGATCGAACAATGGCAAAGGGGCCGCTGGGAGGTGGAAGGTGGCCTGCGATATGACTATCGGTGGATTCACAGTGCGAGAGAAGAGGCTGGGATAGATATTTTCACCATGCGGAGTTTTCAAAATGTTTCGGGCAGTTTGGGGGCCAGCTATCGGATCAATTCAGGCTGGAAGGCTACGGCAAATCTTGGCAACGTTTGGCGTCCCCCTCATGTCAACGAGTTGTTCAGTGATGGACTCCACCACGGGGCTGCGGCCATAGAAAGGGGAGACAGTACCTTGACTCCAGAGCGCGGTTGGAAAGGGATCGTTTCGCTCTCCTATGCCAGCCAATCGCCCTGGAGCGGGGAAATTAGCCTGTTTCACCAGCAGTTTGCCAACTTCATCTATAAGCGTCCAGGGGGAATTGATCGCACCATTCGGGGGAGTTTTCCCGTGTTGCGCTATGATCAGGCAGCAGTTCTGTTGCAGGGCGCTGACCTCAGCCTTGCCTATCGAGGATTGGGTGGTTTTCAATGGGGGGGCAAAGCATCTGTCCTCCGGGCCTGGAATGTGGATGATCAGCAACCCCTGATCTATATGCCCGCCAACTGGTGGGAAAGTAGCATCGGCTACGAACGCCCCGCAGAACTCAGGGGAGGCGGCACTTTTCTTCGCTTTTCCGTTCGCCATACCACCGAACAAACACAGGTTCCCATTCCCAACAATGATTCTGAAGCGGACTGGCTCCCTCCCCCGCCTGCCTATACGTTATTGGGCGTTGAGGCAGGTACGCAAGTGAACTGGCAAGGCATCCGCTGGGAGTTCGGTCTGGACGTAGACAACCTCCTCAACGTCGCCTATCGCAGCTATTTAGATCGTTTTCGCTATTACGCGGATGCCCCTGGCCGCAATTTTTCCGTCCGCATCAATGGCAATTTTTGAAGGAGAAGAAGGCAGAGGTCAGAAGCCAGACCGCTTCGCTGTCAGAGCACTACGTTGTCAGATAGTTTTAGCATCAATCAGCCAACCAATCACCTAACTCCCAATTACCCAATTCCCCACCTAATTATCCAATTAGTTAACCAACGAAGCAACCAAACAACTTTTCAACCAGTTACCTACTCAACTACTCCACCGATTCACTCAATCAACAATTAAACCACTTAAACAATTTTTACCATGAACAGTCAAGCAATTAGAGCAAGTCTCGTTTCCCTTTTCGCTTTGGTCCTCATGATCACTGCCTGTACTCCCGAAGAGCCTATGGAAGGGGAGGAAGAGATTGACACCGTGAACCTCATCATTGGAAGTGAAACCATCACTTGGAGTGTAGATGATACTGAGGATCCTACCATCACCTTGGATGCCAATTCTACCGTAACTGTATCTGCTGAATTCCGCAACGTGGAAGAAGGCGAGAATGTTACCGAAGAGATTCAGGAAGAGGACGATGAGCACCTTGTATGCTACGAAGTTTCTGGTGCTAACCTGGAAATCGAAAGAACCGATACCGACGGAGGTGGATTGGAAGTAGGATTGGCAACTACCTGGACGGTAGGGGAAGCTTCTACTGGCACCATGACCCTCGAACTGCGTCACCAACCAGGGGTAAAAGATGGCACTTGTGGCCCCGGAAGCACCGATGTACAGGTTACTTTCGACATCGTAATCCAGTAATCGTTTTCCTTTTTTGAACACGGACTAGCCAGATCTGCTTCAGGTCTGGCTAGTCCTTTGTTTGTGAGGGAGTTAGACAAATTCTAAATTTTCACTCCCTTGGCAACCGGATCGGCATTTGGTTGGTTATTCCTGTAAAACGGAGTAACTTTTCCGCATCAAAGCTATCCGGTGCAATCCCACCGCCTATGAAGAGAATGATCTACCTCTTGCCCTTTTTGGGCATGATGGCTCTGCCGTGTATTGGATTCAGTCAACAGACGGAGAATCCACTTGACGCCCCCATCAATCTGACTGGCTCAGTAGCTACCCTTTCTGACTGGTTGACCCGAATCGAAGCCGAGACTCCCGTCCGGTTTTATTATCGGGAAGAATGGATGCCCCGCAATTTCATTGCTGCGGCAGCTTCAGGAGAACCCCTACGAGATGTCTTGGGAAGGCTGGTGTTGGAAACTGATCTAGGCTATTTGCCTTATGGGGCTCAATCAATTGTCATCGCTCCCAAAGATCAATTGGATCAACTAGACGCATTTGAATTTTCTTCCTATTTGGAGGAATTGGCTGATCTGGAGGAAAAAGTTGCAGCGGAAGAAGAAGCCGACCGAATATTCATCGGCGATTCTACCATTCGTCCCGCTCCCAGACAAGCAACCCTCAGTGGCTATGTCTATGATGTCGATACGGATGACAACGTCGCTGGCGGTCAAATTCGGGTGCCCAAACTACAGTCGGGAGCGTTCATCGACTCCTTGGGACGATTTTCCCTGAAACTGCCCACGGGTTTGCACGTGGTTGAGATCGAAGCGCTCGGTCATCAGAAGATTACCCAAGAGATTTATTTGTTTTCGGATGGGGAATGGGCCGTAGCGGCTGTCTCCTCCGCCTACAGCCTAGATGAAATTTTGTTGGAAGCCGAATCCGTCGGCCAGGATTTGGCCTCGGTGACCGCTGGCCGAGTCCAACTCTCCATGCGCGATTTGCGTCAATCTCCCACCTTATTCGGGGAAGTAGATGTGGTCAATACCCTGCTGACGCTTCCTGGCGTGAGCACGGTAGGCGAGGCCGCAACGGGATTCAACGTACGGGGGGGCAACATTGACCAAAACCTGATGACCCAGGATGGCAACATGATTTTCAACTCTTCGCACTTTTTGGGCTTGTTTTCGGTGTTCAATGCTGATGTGATCCGCAATGTTGCCTTGTTCAAAGGCCACATCCCCGCCCGATACGGGGGACGGATTTCTTCCGTGCTAGAAGTCGACATCAAAGATGGTTCCTTTCACCAGCACAAGGGAAGAGGCAGCATTGGGATCTTTTCTTCCCGGATGTCCTTTGAGGGCCCCATTGTCCCCGACAAGAGCAGCTATGTGTTTGCCATTCGAGGAGCCTATCCCAACCTATTGACCCAATATGTCGACCGGGTGGTAGAGGTACGGGAAAGTTCCTCCTACTATGGCGACGTGACCATGAAGGCTACCCAGCGCATCGGTGATCAAGGGACCATTTCGGTGTTTGGCTATGGAAGCCAGGACTTTTTCCGTTTTTCCAATGATTTTGGCTACGCATGGCGGACGATTTCCGGCGGCCTGAAGTGGCAGCAAATCATCAAGAGTCAATATACCCTCACCGTAGAGGCCAACAGTGGGCGCTACGTCAGTGAGTTTTTCAATGCAGACGGTCCCAACGGGGTGAAACACAACACCGGGATGGATCATCAACGCATGAAAACAGATCTGCAATGGGTGCCCAATCGCTCCCACAACGTGCACGCGGGACTAGAGGCTACCTATTACAATGTTTTGCCCAACGAAGTGGAACCCTTTGGGGAGATGTCTGTCGCGGTACCGACGAACATCGCCAAAGACCAGGGCCTGGAATTGGCGGTGTATGCAGAAGACGAACTTCGCATCAATTCTTTCTTGAGCCTTTCTGCTGGCTTGCGGTTTTCTCTCTACAACAACCTAGGCCCTTTCAACGTGCAGGAGTATGAACCTGGACTGGATCGCAACCCGCTGAATGCAACCGGACAAACGGAATATGAGTTTGGCGAAAGCATCCAAACCTATCAAGGGCTGGAACCACGCTTGTCTCTGGTATACCTCCTGAATGAGACGGCTTCCATCAAGGGAAGCTACAATCGTTTGTACCAGTACGTTCACCTGTTGTCCAATTCTGCCTCTTCTACCCCCATCGACCTGTGGCAGGTAGCGAATCCCTACTTCCCCGCTCAAAGGGGGGACAACTATTCCCTGGGTTTTTTCAAAAACTTCAACAGCAACGAATGGCAGAGCTCCATCGAGTTTTTCTATCGGGAGCAAACAGGGGTAGTCGTAACCAAGGACTTTGCGCGCTTGCTGGCGAATCCCACGGTGGAAACAGAAGTGCTCGACGCCATCGGCCAATCTTACGGAGTAGAACTCAGTGTGAAGCGGACCAGGGGAAAGTTTCAGTTTGAAAGCTCCTTTGCCTATGCGCGGGCCTTTCGCCGGACCCAGGACAATCCCGAAAATATTTCTGTTAACAATGGAGCCTGGTTCCCCGCCGATTTTGACTCCCCTGTCAGCTTCAACCTCTCTGCTCGCTGGCGACCTCAACCTGCCAAGACCTTGGCGATCAACTTCCTATATCGGACAGGCCGTCCCATCTCGGTGCCCGTAGGATTTGTGCCGGTATATCCTTCCTGGAACATTCCTTTGTTTTCCGAACGCAATACCTTCCGAATTCCTGATTATCACCGCTTGGATATCTCCTATACCTTTGATGAGTCGTTCATCAGTCGGCGAAAGTCCAAATCCGAGTTCTCGGTATCGGTGTACAATTTATACGGTCGACAGAATCCGTTTTCCGTCTTCTTCCAAAAAGTAGACAATGAATTTCGGGCATTCCAATTGTCGATTTTGGGGACTGTATTACCGATGGTTAGTTATAATTTCACTTTTTAGCCAATGAAACGCTTGATATGGTGGAGCTTGCTGTTGTGGGTAATAATGGCTGCAGGCTGTATTTCGGAACTAGATGTGCAACTGGAGCAAACCGCTTTCATTGCCATCAATGGAGTGATCTCCAACTCCCCGGAGGGACGGAGAATCCTGGTTACCCGCCAGCAAGGTACGGCCGCACAAGGGCCCATTGTTGCTTCGGTGGGGGAGGTGTATAAAGATGGAACCCTAGAAGCGGAATTACAGGTAGGAAACGAAGGGGAGCTGTTGTTGCCGGATGGTTTTGTCATCGAAGAAGGGGCAAGCTATCACGTGGAAATTCGGACTGATGAAGGCAAGGTGTATCACAGTCTGCCTCAAGTCGTACAGCCGCGCCTGACGGTTGATACCCTGACTCATGTAGTCGAAGAGCGAATTGGTGGGGTCAGCCAAACGGGGATTCCCATTCAAGCCCTATTCGTGAACATCCTCGCTACAGTCACGGTACCTGCCGATCCTGCCGCCTCAGAGTTGTATCGCTGGCAAGTCAATGAGGCTTGGTCCCGAACGGAGGTAACCAATCCCACCGACCCCTTGGATGTCATCCAAAAGTGCTATCCCACCGTGGAGGTCGAAGAGTTGCCTGTTACTATTCTGACCACGGATAATTTTACGCCGGGGACAGAGCTTCAGATTCAGGTTGCCACTCGCCGGATAGACGATTCCTTTGACGAAAAGCACTATTTCAATGTCTATACCCATGGCATTGACCAGCGAGCTTTTCGCTTCTACAATGCCGCTCAGGGATTGATCGCCAGCGACGGGAACTTATATGATGAGCAGCCTGCCCCCATCCGCGGCAATTTGTTCAATGTCGATGAACCCGAAGACCTGGTCTTGGGATACGTGGAATTTGCGCTGGCCGACACCACGAGGATTGGACTGTATAGCTTCGACCTTCAATCCCGCCGCCCCCACCGCTGTCTGGACTTCAATCCCGTATGCCCGGTCTTGTTTGGTCCCAATGGAGAACCGGTCATTCCCCCTTGCAAATGCTGGGATTGCGACATCGTATTTGGTACCGAGAGCCTGATTCGCCCGGATTATTGGGAAGATTGATACAAAGCCTAGTGCTTTGTCAACTACTGATTGATGGGTATCTGGTGTGTCTTTTTCCGCATCTCAGCGTTGAAAAATCTTCGCTTGGCCCGCCAAACTCAGATTTTTCGCCTTGATCTGTAAAAAAATCCGCTACCATCTACCCATCACTTATCAATTGAGAAAGCACTAGCACCATGCCAAAAGAAATCATGAGAATCGTTTGTTCGCTGCTGTTCAGCCTTCTGATAGCTTGGGGAGGCATGCTGTCTGCCCAGACTTTGCCCTACCCGGAATATGTGGTCGCCCATCTTGACAAAGATTTCTACGTCGCCGGAGAAGATGTCTGGTACTCCATTCACTTTCTGAATCCCCAAGCCCGGCGCAGCAACTTGGTGTATGTAGATGTCCTTGGCCCGGATGGGAAGACCGTTTTGAGTCAGATGTTGCGCGCGGAAAAAGGCTATGCGCAGGGAGATATCGCCCTTCCTGGCAATCTGAAGCGAGGCTATTATGAGTTTCGGGTGTACACCCGCTGGAACCTCAATTTTCAGGACCAGGAAGTCTATCGCCGCTACCTTGCGGTGTATGAGGCGAATGAAAACATCGAGCAATTGGACAGTGTCACAGCTCGCTCCTCTCCTGCATGGGGGAAAGACTTCACGATTTCCGGCTCTCAAGCAAGCTATTCCCCTCGGGAAATGGTACAACTCCAATTGGCGCCTGCCAGCCCCCGGGATTTGCAAGCGCAATTGTCCGTGTCAGTCTTGGACGAAGCATACACTGGTACTGCCAACGACAGCAGTTGGCAACCCGTCATGACCCGAGCCAGTGCGCGAGTGGTGCCGCCTTTGGCCAAAAATAGCCAGCCCGTAGATCCCGAAACGGACTATTCGCGAACCTTTATCATCAAAAACCCAGAGACGGGTGAGCGAATCACCTCCAATTTTGTGGTGTGCTTTGTGCGACAAACCGGGCAGCGCATGCTCAAAGTCACCAGTAATGGCATTGTCAACCTGGAGTTTCAGGATTTTTATGACAGCACCGAAGTCCAGATTTTCGATACCAATCCCTTCAAGGAAGTGTACACGCCGGAAATCGGCCTGGTGAATCGGACCATCCCGGTTGGATCGGCGCAACCCATGACGGACTTGCCGCCGCTTACTCCTCGCGTAGCTGCCTACCTCCGCGCTTATCAAAAGCGGTTTCAACTGATGCGGATGTTTGGGACCACTCGACTCCTGAGAGCGGCTCGTCCGGTGAACCAACCCTTGGACAAAGTGCCGACAACGGTGTATAAGACGAGGGATTTTATTCCTCAGCCGAGTATGTACGACTTCGTCAAGCAAGTCGTCAACCCGGTGAAGATCCAACAGTACGGCAAAGGCAGCGATGCCTCTTACAAATTGCGATTGTTTGTGCCGCACAAAGCCAACCGCGCGTCCAACAAACTGGTGAAAAAGCCGCCCTTGATGCGGGTAAATGAATACTTCACCTATGACGTCAAGAACTTCGTGGAAATGCCCTGGGAAGATGTCACCCGGGTAGAAGTGTACAACGATGCCGTAGAATTACCGGGTCAATTTGGGCCGATTGGAGAATTTGGCGTGATGGCCGTTTACACCAAAGATCCCGCAAATACCCCCGCCAAGATCGCTCAGGCCCCGAACAATCTGATGATTTCGGGTCTGTATTTGCCGAGGGAATTTCCGCTACCCAATCACTCCGCCGAAGCGGATGAAGGCAGTCGCCTACCGGATTTCCGTCCGATGATCTACTGGAATCCCCATGTCTTGATGGATCCCATGCAGTCCAAGACCCTGGATTTTCCCGCCCCAGATAAGCCCGGCACCTATTTGGTGCGCATTCGCGGTGTCTGGGAAGATGGGAGCCCCATCCAGTCCGAATATCGAATCGAAGTAGAATTGAAGCGCTAGCAGATGCTAGCTTGGATCAACCTCATTTGCTTCATTCTCCTGCTAGGGGGGAGTGGAGGGAATGGCTGTTTGATGGCTCAAGAGGCCGATACGCTTGCGTATCCTCGCATTGTGAGTAAAACCTGCTGTGAACCAGATATTTGAGGGAGCTCACCCCAATTCTGTGGTTGCCATTACGTCAACCTTGATCCCTTGATAGCGAAACCGACAGATCACG
>JBCCCJ010000118.1:0-8907 GCA_039033615.1 Bacteroidota bacterium | reverse complement strand
TGCCTTGCTCTATGTATTTTTGTATCGCCCCCTTGACGATGGCACGCCCCATTGGGAACCCGTATTGGTGGACGATGATTCCGGTGTCGGGCTACAAGTCCTCGCAGAAGACCTCAATCAAGACGGCCTGCTAGACCTTATCGTCTGCAACAAAAAGGGCTTGTTCATTTTTTGGCAGGAGGGATAAGATGTCAGAGGCCATGATCCTACCCCTCCATACCATCCGCATGGTCCCGAAAAGAGGAATGATACAGGTTCCCAGTGGTGCCTCTCTGTACCTCGGTCTTCCAGGCCGAGGAGATGCTTCCCAATCACACCTGCCATCCAGCGCGTCAATTTCGGGTTCGATATCCCCCCTTGGATTTAGCAAGAAGAAAGCAGCCACGAATTTCCGAATTAGCACAAAAGGCTCCTGTAGTGCTCCATTCGTACCATTCGCCAAGGAAAGAATCCAACCTCACTGCGCAGGGAATTTCCACGAATAAGGGCTGGCGAGAAGGCAATTCGGATACTTCGACCTTGCTCAGTACTGGCTTGTGGCAAACAAACAAAATTTCACAAAATTCTGAAAGTCAGCATCTTATAAAAGATTGTCATAAGTGGTAGCACGAATGAAGGATCTTAGGGTGATTCCCTGGCAAAGCCTTGAAAAGAACATGAGATCTTTCGCTCGACGCTCAAGATGACATCCTGAGATGGAAGACCGAGCTCCTTCCCTCATCCTCTGTCAGCATCGCGTTCTGACTTCTGACCTCTGCCAGCGTAGCGGTCTCTTCCTATTCCCCAACCCGCATCCACTTGCCTTGCACCTCATGATTCTCGTCCCAAATCCGGTAGAGATACACCCCCGGCTGTAGATCCGGCAAGGCAATCCGATGGGTACCTCCACCAGTGCCGTCCCAGGTGGTGTACCACAGAGATTGACCTTGAAGAGTGAAAAGTTCCAATTCGATCTTGTTGCCGGAAAAGGCGTCGTAATCGACCTGTATCCAATCTTGACCGGGATTGGGGTAGAGCCGTACCCATTCGGAGAGGAACAGGGTGCGCCGACTTTCAGAAAGATACGAAGCACCATCTTGCTTGATCAGGCGGAGTCGATAGTCATTGAGCCCTTCTGAAGGGGACTCGTGCAGAAAAGAATATTCGCTTCCGGCTCCCGTGGCGGCTACGGTCCCAATGGATTCAAAGGCCACCCCATCCGGTGCCCATTGCACTTCGTATTCAGCCAGACTATCCTCTCGGCTGCTTTCCCAAATCAAGCCTACTTGACCCACTTCTGGTTCCAACTCCCAGGTAGTCAACCCCACAAAGGCGTCTACACAGTCGGGATAGAGGAATCGGTTGATGGTCGTAGAAAGGCCTGCCGGATCAGAAACGGTCAGCGAAATGCGGTAGTAATACGTTTCAGCGCCACACCCCCAGGGAACGATGCGGGCATGTGATTCGGCTAGGGTATCGGTTTCTTCCAGGTGATAATGCGTGTTGTGGTGCAAATAGGTCTCCCAAAAGTAGCTCAATTCTTCTTCGGTAAACTCCGCATCGGCTACTTCTGCGGTCAAGGGCAACCAAGTCGTGCCACCCAAAGGATAGGGATCGCCATTGTTGAAGCTGGTGATCTCTGCTTGGGGGGGCGTATTGTTGAGGGAAACAATGAGTTCGGAAATACTGCTTTGATCAGAATCGTCAGTAACCGTAAGGCGAACCGTGAAGGGAGTCGGTTCTCCAGAATTGGTTTCGAAGGTATAGGTAGGATTGATCTCTGTGCTGGTATTCCCATCCCCAAACTCCCACAAGAATCGAATGCCTTCTTCTTGGGGATCATTGGAGGCGGAACCGTCGAATTGGACGGTCAGGGGACTTGGGCCATACAGTGTATCTGCTTCCGCAATGGCGATGGGCGGCACATTGCCACCGTAGCAGATCTTGTGCAACTCACTGGGATAGCGAATGAAATACAGACAGCCATCTATTGGATTGACCTCTAAGTCGGTGATGCGAAAAGTGTCCTGATAGAGGGGCGTAACGCCCAGCAGGGTATCGTTCAGATCAAAGTGAAAGGCCTTGATCCAGCCACCAGTATGGTCGGCAAGCAGAAAAGACTCCTGATAGTTCGATGGGAAGGTATTGTGCGTATAAAACGAACCTCCGACGACCGCATTTCCAGAAAAGCCTTGGTCCACAAACAACTCCTGGGATTCTACCGCATCAATGCCAATGGGTTTGCCTTCGTCGTCAAAGCCCGGAACCTCCACTTTCTCTTCCAACCAGGAAACTTCGTGCCGCCAGATCAGAGAAGCTCTTTCGTGTTTGAAGCGGGGATAACTGACTGGCACCTCTTCGTTTGGATCACAGGGATTGGGGAAGCGAATGTCGCCTCGGGTATCATCTGTCACCAGATCCCAGAAGCTAAGAAATTCCTGATCACAACCGCCTGTTCCAAAGGCAGGATTGGGAGCGTAACGGTTCAGACCTGGAAAAGTATCGTAGGCACTTTCTGGCACAAAACCAGTGTAGAGAGGCCACCCATAATTGAGTCCGCCAACCCGCTGAATGTTCAATTCTTCCCAGGCTTCTCCGCCAGCCACGTCGCCCATATAGAGGGAACCGGGATTGGCCTCGGCGGGGTCGCTGCTGCCCGTACCGGGTCGCACCACCATCCGAAAGGGATTCCGGTGCCCCAATGACCAGACGCGGGAAGCACTGCTGAAGGGATCGTTTCCATCAAAAAAAGGATTGCTGGGAATGCCTTCACCAGTCTCGGGATCTATTCGGAGAATTTTTCCCGCCATAGATTCTAGCAATTGAGCCCGGAAAGAACCGATGTCGTGTTCTTCTGGATAAAAGCCGCCACTTACGCCCTCGGCCTCAAAGCCGGTATAGTTGCCGCCGCCACCAGAGGGTTTGTCCCAAGGCGCGCCTTCGCCCATCCCAACCAACAACGTACCATCAGTTCCAAAGGCCAGATCCGCTGCTCCATGAGAAACAAACATCACGGGAGGGCCTTCTGCCCGGGTTTTGCCCAGGAGTACCTTGCGACTTTCTGGTAAAGTGGTGAGAAAATCATTGCTGGCATCTGCCTGCCAGCGCCCAACCCGACCGATGGTCGCCGCCCAGCAGTTGGAGCGGGTGGGATCATAAGAAGATTTCCCAAAGTTGTCGAGGTGATAGCGATCAACCGTGTAGGAAAGATATACATAGCCGTTGGTCGAAAAGTTGGGGTCGAGCACGAAACCAAGACACCCATTATCTCCGGTATTACATACTTCCTCGCTGATGTCAAGGAATAATTGCTTTTCCCCTTCCACTACCACATACACCTTCCCACTTTTCTCCCATACATACATGCGCCCTGAGTCGTCAAAGACAATCCCTACCGCTTGATTCCAGTTTTCAGAAACCAGACTCCTGGTGAAATTTTCGGAGAGTTGTTCCTGCGCAAACAGATTCGCAAGTGAGAAAAGGAACAACAACTTCCCAATGAAGAGGCAATGGAGGACACGCATATCGGTTGTACAAATTGATCTTGATGGCAGCAAAAATACCCTTTTCTCTCCTAACGATCAGAGGCAAGAGTTGGCTGCACTTCTGTTAGGAAAAAGGAAGGCTTAGCAGGAAGTTCTTTCTGTTTAACAAAAATATCTGATTCACGTTTCAACCATTGACAACACTTCATATGTATATTTCTCAAATTCTTTTTTTATGTACCGGTAATTACTACCGAAGCCGAACCGCCGAAGAACTCTTCAACCATTTGGCGATTCGGGAGCAGCTTCCCTGGCGAGCTGATTCTATGGGCTTGCGGGAAGACATGAGCGCTAGCAAGAATGTGGGGCCGATGTCCTCTTTGGCGATCCAGTTTTTGGAAGAAAGGGAGGTCCCAATTGTGGGGATAGATCGGATGCCAAAGTCCGTCGGAGCCGGAGATTTTACGGCTTTTGAGCGAATCATTTGCCTGGATGAAGCAGAACATCGACCCAAGATGGAGGAGCGCTTTCCTTTTTGGGCCAATCGGGTGGAATATTGGGATGTGCCCGACTTGCACGTAGCACCAGAAACCTATGCCCTGCCACGCTTGCATGAGCACATCGTGAAACTGCTCGAAGAACTGACCTTAGAAGGCTTTCACGACTTAGTGAGACGCTAACGATAAAAAAGGCGGCGTTTTTCAACGCCGCCTTTTTTGTGGGACTGAATATGCTTCATGCCAATCACTTGGGAGCGATGGGGCGGAGTTTGGTCCGGCCATAATACACGAATCCAGCCAGCGCGATCATGAAGACATTGTTGAGGACCATAGGCGCTTCCCCCTCCCGGGTGAGGTGAAAGATGGCCGCCAATACCATGATGGCAATGATCCCTAGCGCAGCCATCGGCGTCAAATTGGGTTTGATGCGGGTAGCAGCGGGGACGATCAGGCCGATGGCACCTGCGACTTCGGCAAGACCGATGAATCGCACCAGCCAGCTCGGGGTCTCAGTAACCCAGGGCATGTTGGTTGCTAGTTCTTCCATAGGGGTCGCAAGCTTGAAAAAACCTGCAAACAGAAACGCCAACGCCAATAAGCCTTGTACGACCCAGAGGAGGATGTTGAGTACGGGTGATTGTTTCATAAGGATGGGATTAGAGGTAGGAGTTGGAGAGAAAGGTAGGGGTTAGTGTTTAAACATCAAAGGGTTTCAGGAAGAATTTGCTGAAATAAGCTTCGCCCTTGTTGAATTTTTGGTGGAATCTTCCCTACCTTTCTTTTCCCTCTTTCCACCTAACCTAGCTCATATGATTGCCGCTCCTTTTTCCCCAATGTTCAGGCGAATGAGTATGCCAATGACTCTCGCCTTCTTTTGTTTCTCCTTTTGGGCTTGTCAGTCTGTGCCCCCCGACGAACCTGTATCCTCTACGGAGACGAGTCCGCTTTTCGAATACGTGCAAAACGTCGATTCGGCCTTTTCTTATGAGGTTCAAGATACCTTGCTTGGAGAAGGCCATACCACCTACCTCATCCGAATGGTTTCGCAGCGCTGGCTCACAGAAGCGGAAGTGAAAGATCCCCTTTGGTGGCATTGGCTCACGGTGGTAGTGCCAGATGGAGTGGAAAACCCAACTGGTCTGCTGTTCATTGGAGGAGGAAGCCGAAACCGGGAACAACCCACTGAAGCCGACCAAATGTTGGTACAGACCGCTCTCGCGACCCAAACCGTGGTGGCGGACCTCCACAATGTCCCCAATCAGCCCGTGGAATTTGTCAGCGATACCTTCGGTCCGCGGGTGGAGGATGAACTGATCGCGTACGGCTGGCGCAAGTTCATGGAAAATGGTGCCAAGCGAGAAGATGCAGAGTGGTTGGCTCGTTTGCCGATGACCACGGCGGCGGTTCGGGCGCTGGACGTCTTGCAAGAACTAGATGAAGCGGCCTTGACTCCCTCGCTGGAGCGATTTGTGGTTGCGGGCGGCTCTAAGCGGGGCTGGACCACCTGGACGACAGGCATCGTGGATGATCGGGTGGTGGGCATTGTCCCGATCGTGATCGACCTGCTCAATGTGGTGCCTTCTTTTGAGCATCATTGGCAGGCCTATGGCGAATGGGCACCCGCAGTCGGGAACTATGTCTATGAAGGCATCATGGAATGGCAGGACTCCCAAGAGTACCAACAATTGCTGGCCTACACCGAGCCATTTTCTTATCGGGACCAATTAGATATGCCCAAACTCCTCATCAACGCTACGGGAGACCAGTTTTTCCTACCGGACTCCTGGCAATTTTATTGGGACAGTCTGCCGGGAGAGAAGCACCTGCGCTATGTCGCCAACGGAGAACATTCCCTTCGCGGTACTGATGCCATCGAATCCTTGATTGCCTTTCACGGACACATTGCCCACAACCAGCCTCGCCCCAAATTTGACTGGCGGGTAGAAGGCGGCAAAATCATCATTGATACCGACCCCAATTTCCCGCCCGAGGCCATTCAACTCTGGCAAGCCAGCAATCCCGAAGGACGCGACTTTCGGGTGGACGTGATTGACCGCAGTTGGACAGCACAACCTGTGTTGACCCAAGAAGGGGGACACTACGAATTGAGCATCCCAGAGCCAGAAGCAGGCTATGCCGCCTTTTTCGTAGAACTGACCTTCCCTACCCAACTGCCCGTTCCCCTCAAAATGAGCACCGGAGTGGTCGTCACACCCGACACCTATCCGCATGAGCCCTATCAGGCGGAGAATCCAAAGGGGACACCTGTGAAGTAGGTCCGGGGCATGCCCCGGACCTGTTGAAATGGATCATTTCTTATCACTCCGGTTAGGAGTTTCTGGCTGTCCGGAACCTCCTGCTGCTTCAGCCGCACGGCGGGCACGCTGCATGGGATTCTCTGGCTTCTGCTGTTCCTTAAAGAGCTGGAAGCGGGTGGGCTGAGGCCGGACAGGCCAAACGTTGTTGCCCGTTTCCGTATCTGCGGTTTCGAGAAAAGGATCGACCACGATTTCCGTGAGCGGCTGTTCGGTAACAAATACCTTGGAGAATTGGTGGGGGTTCTGCCGCCAAACTTCCGCCGGAATGCGGAGCACTTCCTCCGTTCCGTCTTCATAGGTGAAGGACAAGACGACCGGCATCACCAATCCTCCTTGGTTGGAGAAATGGAGTTCGTAATAATGATCGCTTCCATTGAGGAGTACCTTCTCGTTTTCATCCAGGGAGGCTAAATAGGCCTCGTATTCCTGTCGGTCCAGAATGGACACCGCATAAGGATCATATTTGTTGTAAAAATCAGCGAGCTCCGGGACCTGATCCAAGAAGGTCTCTTGATCCTGATTGCGGGTATCTCCGATGAACACAGGTTCGTTTGATTCGGCTTTTCGGGCGAGGGGACGTTCGACATCGGGATTGCGGGTATCAATCTGGAACCACCGCACTTCGTCCAGCGCAATGTCCACATGGTCGGTGGTGTAGAACCAGCCATTCCAGAACCAGTCCAGATCGGTCCCGGAAGCATCCTCCATGATGCGGAAAAAGTCGCCTGGACTGGGCTCTTTGAACATCCAACGTTGGGCGTACTGTTGGAAAGCGAAGTCAAAAAGCTCCCGACCCAATACGGTTTCGCGGAGGATGTTCAGGGCGGTGGCGGGCTTGCCATACGCATTGTTGCCAAACTGCTTCACCGACTCGGAATTGGTCATGATGGGCACCATGCCCTCTGGAGAACCGCGCATATAATCGGCGATTTTGTAAGCGGGTCCCCGACGAGAGGGGTAGCCTTCCTCCCATTCTTGCTCTGCGATATATTGGAGGAACGTATTGAGGCCTTCGTCCATCCAGGTCCACTGTCGCTCGTCGCTGTTGACGATCATGGGGAAGTAGTTGTGGCCGACTTCGTGGATGACCACGGAAATGAGTCCATATTTGGTGCGCTCGGTATAGGTGCCATCCGCTTCTGGTCGGCCCCCATTGAAGCAGATCATCGGATACTCCATGCCGATAGATGCCGCGTGTACTGAAATAGCAACTGGGTACGGATAATCAAATGTGCGGTTAGAATAGGTTTCTAAAGTGTTTTTTACCGCAAAAGTGGACTCTTTCTCCCACAGAGGGTTACCTTCTTTAGGATAGAAGGACATGGCCAATGGCTGGTTCTTGTTCAGCCTTACCGCCATGGCATCCCAGATAAACTTACGTGAGGTAGCAAAGGCAAAGTCACGCACGTTGCTGGCACTGTATTTCCAGGTTTTCTTACCCGATGATTTAGTTTGCTCATTTTCCTCCGCTTCCTCTTCAGTAACGATCATTACGGGCTTATCAAACGTCTTTCGGGATTTTTCCAGGCGTTGGCGTTGCTCAGCAGTTAGCACTTCTTTTTCGTTCTGAATAGTACCCGTGGCTGCTACGATGTGATCGTTGGGTACAGTAATCTCTACCTCATAATCACCAAAGGTCAGCGCAAACTCACCTTGCCCCAGAAACTGCTTGTTTTGCCAACCATTCAGGTCATCGTACACTGCCATACGCGGAAAGAACTGAGCAATAGTGTACACATAATTACCATCTTCGGGGAAATATTCATAACCCGAACGGCCCCGATCCATCATCCGGTCATTAATGTTGTACGACCAATCTACACTAAACGAAAGTTGCTCATTGGGTTGGAGAGGCTCAGTCAGCATTACCTTCATCATAGTTTTGTTGATGAGGTACTTCAGAACTTTTCCTTGAGCATCTTTTACCGACTTGATGTTGTATCCACCATCAAAATCATCATCGTGCATTACCCGCGATTGGAACAAGCGGGTGTTAATAGAATCGCGTACTCGGGAAGTCTCTATTTGCGGGGTCACCGAGTTAGCTGCGCGCATATTTTGTTCAAGCTGCAACCACAGGTACGAAAGTGGGTCAGGAGAATTATTATAGTAGGTGATGGTTTCGGAGCCAGTGATAGATTGGTTTTCATCGTCTAATTCAACACTTATCTTGTAGTCAGCTTGCTGCTGCCAGTATTTGTAACCAGGTGCACCCGAAGCCGAACGGTACTCATTGGGTGTCGGTAATTCTGGTTCAAGCTGTTCAAACTTTCCTTGGTATACCTGGGCAGATGCGGGGGTAAGGCACCATCCGAGTAGACTGACCAATAATAAAGCGATAAATTTCATGATAAGTAGATTTTATAGCGGTAGGGCTTTATCAGGTCAAACCTGAATTACCGATCTATACTCAATAACCCTACATTATGTTTAGCTATTGTGTTCCAGTTTGAATGCTAAATCACCCAAAAGGGGTGAACACTTTAAGATAATCGCCAAACTTCTTCTTCTTTTTGCCGGCCTACCTGTAGCATTAATCGGGTAGGGGCGGGCACCAACACTAACCGGGTAAGGTGGTTGGGGTACTCATCCACATCCACAATTACCCCGCCCTCAGCCGCTTGG
>JBCCCJ010000117.1:0-8950 GCA_039033615.1 Bacteroidota bacterium | reverse complement strand
AGCCATTTTTCAACGGTTTTTGAAGGTCGTACCGTTTCGCAGTATTTTTGCTTGGTCAACCCGAGAAAATTAGCCTCCTGCAACAGTTGTCATCAGTAGTAGACTGTATAGCATTCCTTGGTTCGGGGCTCCATATGAGCGGCATGAATTAGCAAAATGAGAGAATGGAGAGCGCTACATTGCAATTTTTGTAAAAAAGTATCCCCTAGGTGCAAAGTTTCAAATGAGGGGGTAAATATTCCCTAAGGGGACAAAAACGAGAGAAAAGAATCGAAAGTCCTTCAAAAAGGAAGGGAAGTCTCCTGTTTTTGGATAAAAAGAGAAGGAATATCAGCAGGGAGAAGAGAAATAGGATATCATTTTCAAAATTGGCAAAAAACGGGCTAATTATTACAGATTTGGCAATGAGGAAATATTTCGGTAACATTGTTTCTACCAACCCCAAGCAGACAAGCGTGTTTGCTTTCCATCTGACTTTCTGGACTATTCGCGGCCAGTCTTTATCAATGAGTCTGGATTCTTCATTTGTTCTCCCAGTGAGCTTGTGAGCCTTCCGTTGCTCTTGGCTTCTCCAAATTTCTCAGATGCGGCCCGTTGATCAGCCTCTTTCTCCTTCCAAGTCCATGTATTTGCCAGAAATGGAACATGATGCCTGCGGCATTGGTTTCATCGCGCAACTTCACAACCAACCTTCTCATCAGGTGGTGAGTGACGCGCTGACCATGTTGGAAAATATGGAGCATCGGGGCGCTTGCGGGTGTGATCCGAATACGGGAGATGGCGCGGGAATTTTGATTCAGGTTCCAGATGAATTTTACCAAGAAGTCTGTGGAGAATTGGGGCTTGACCTGCCCGCTTACGGCCAATATGGCGTGGGCATGACTTTTTTTCCCCAGGATGCTCGCCTTCGAGAGGCTTGTAGGACGAGGTTGGAAGCCTTGCTGGATCAATTGGGAATTCCTCTACTTGGCTATCGCCCCCTTCCTACCCGAGCGAAAGAAGCCGAAGTGGGGACCGAAGCCCTACAGGTGGAACCCACCATTGAGCAAGTCTTTGTGGAGCGGCCCAAAGACATGAGCATGGAGCAATTTGAACGGAAACTGTTCTTGCTCCGTCGGGCCACAACCCATCAGGTCAACCGAGAACTTCCCGAGGTTGGCGACCATTTTTACTTCACCTCATTTTCTTATAAAACCGTCGTCTACAAAGGCCAATTGCGCACCGATCAGGTTCGACGATACTACGCCGACTTAGAAGATCCCAGAGTCACTTCAGCCTTGGCCCTGGTTCATTCTCGTTTTTCGACCAATACCTTTCCGCAGTGGCGGCTGGCGCAACCCTTCCGCTACATCGCCCACAACGGAGAAATCAATACCATCCGAGGCAACGTCAATTGGATGGCGGCCAAAGAGGTGCTCATGGAATCGGACTGCTTCAGTTCGGAAGAAATGGAGCTGCTCTTTCCCATCTGTGATAGCAACCATTCTGATTCACGGAACCTGGATAGCATCGTCGAATTGCTCGTGATGTGTGGGCGATCCTTGCCCCACGCCATGATGATGATCATTCCCGAAGCTTGGCAGGACAATCCGCAAATGGATCCTGCTCGCCGGGCTTTCTACGAATACCATTCTACCTTGATGGAACCTTGGGACGGCCCGGCTTCGGTCTGCTTCACCGACGGAAAAATCGTGGGCGCTACCCTGGATCGCAACGGATTGCGCCCCTCTCGCTATGCAGTCACCCAAGATGGTCGGCTCGTCATGGCTTCCGAAGCGGGAGCGTTGCCCCTAGATCCATCCATCGTCGTTCAACGGGGGCGCCTACAACCAGGCAGGATCTTCATGGCCGATCTGGAAGCGGGCCGCATCATCAGCGATGAAGAGTTGAAGCATCAAATCGCCACCGCCAAGCCGTATCAGGAGTGGCTAGATGCCTATAAGCTGGACATCAACGAGCTGCGCCTCCCCGGAGAGGTGCCTGCCTACACCGATTATCCCAGCGACCTGACCCAACGTCAACAGATGTTTGGCATGACCACGGAGGAGTTGCGGGTAGTTTTGGGGCCCATGGGTACCAAGGCCAAAGAGCCCCTCGGTTCGATGGGCGCAGATACCCCCTTGGCGATTCTGTCTCAGCATACCCAACACCTCAGTCATTATTTCAAGCAGCTATTTGCTCAGGTGAGCAATCCTCCCATCGACCCCATTCGGGAACGTTCGGTGATGTCGCTGCTGACCTGGATTGGCGGCTCCAAAAATGTCCTGAAGGAAACCCCAGAGCACTGCAAGCACATCGGCATTCCTTCCCCGGTTCTCTCCAATGAGCAGTTGGCCCAAATTCGCTACATCCGCCATCCAGACTATCGACCTTTCAACTTGGACATCACCTTTCAGGCGGAAGAATCCTTGGAGGAGGCGATTGATCGTCTGTGCCAAGAGGTAGATCAGGCGCTGGAAGCAGCGCATAATATTCTGATCCTCACGGATCGAAAAGCCGGAAAAACCCAGGCTCCCGTCCCTGCGCTCCTCGCCGTAGGAGCCATTCACCACCATCATCTTTTGCGCACCCGCCGCCGCCATCAAACCGCCTTGATCGTGGAAAGTGGAGATGTGCGCGAGGTGCATCACTTTGCGACCCTGATTGGGCACGGAGCCATCGCAGTCAATCCATATTTAGCCTACGCTAGCCTGACTCAGCTCACCCGCAAGCAAATGATCTACCAGGAATTTTCTCCTGATCGCTTGCATGCACATTATCGAAAAGCAATCGAAAAAGGACTCCTGAAAGTCTTTTCCAAAATGGGGATCTCCACGGTGCAGTCCTATCATGGCGCACAGATTTTTGAGATTCTGGGCTTGAGTGATGAGGTGGTAGACAAATGTTTTTCTGGAAGCATTTCTCGCATCCAAGGTCTGGGATTTGACGGAATTGCCAGAGAAATCTGGACCCGCCATGAATTGGCTTATCCCACCAAAGGAGAAAAAGCCAAACGCCTGCCGGTAGGGGGAATCTATCAATGGAAGCGCAAGGGAGAGGCCCATTTGTTCAGCCCGGAAGCCATCCATTTGCTCCAGGCGGCGACCAAACGGAACGATGCGAAGCTCTATCGCAAATATGCCGATGGGATCAATGAGCAAATGAAACGGGCCATCACCTTGCGGAGTTTGCTGGAATTTCAGGGCGAGCGTCCCATTCCCCTTGAAGAAGTTGAGCCAGTAGAAGAGATTTTCAAACGCTTTGCAACAGGCGCCATGTCTTTTGGGTCCATTTCACACGAAGCCCATTCGACCATCGCCATCGCCATGAACCGGATTGGGGGGAAGAGCAACAGCGGAGAAGGCGGGGAGGATCCGATCCGATATGGAAGAAAAGCCAATGGCGATTGGGAGCGATCCGCGATTAAGCAAGTGGCTTCTGGTCGGTTTGGGGTAACCAGCCATTACCTGAGTGAGGCAGACGAATTGCAAATCAAAATGGCCCAGGGAGCCAAGCCCGGAGAAGGCGGACAACTCCCCGGCCACAAAGTGAATGAGTGGATCGGTCGGGTGCGCTATTCGACCCCAGGCGTGGGACTGATTTCCCCTCCCCCTCACCACGATATTTATTCCATCGAAGATCTGGCCCAGTTGATCTTCGACCTCAAAAATGCCAATCGAAAGGCGCGGATCAGCGTAAAGCTGGTCTCTGAGGCAGGGGTGGGCACCATCGCTGCCGGGGTATCTAAAGCGCATGCTGATCATATCCTCATTTCTGGGCACGACGGAGGTACTGGTGCTTCGCCGTTGAGTTCCATTCGACACGCGGGGCTCCCTTGGGAGCTAGGCTTATCCGAAGCCCACCAAACGCTGGTAAAGAATGGCCTTCGGAGTCGCGTTACGGTACAGGTGGATGGACAGGTGCGCACCGGACGAGATTTGGCGATTGCTACCTTGTTGGGAGCCGAAGAATGGGGCGTTGCTACGGCAGCTCTCGTGGTGGGCGGCTGCATCATGATGCGGAAATGCCACCTCAATACCTGCCCGGTAGGAGTCGCGACCCAAGATCCGGAGTTGCGCAAACTCTTTACTGGGAAGCCAGAGCATTTGGTGAATTTCTTCACCTTCCTGGCCGAAGACCTCCGCCAATATATGGCCCAACTTGGCTTCCGAACCGTCAATGAAATGGTCGGGCAGGTTGGCAAACTCAAGGTACGGGAAGACCTCAACCATTGGAAACTGAAGACCCTGGACCTGTCTCCCATCCTGGCCCAAGAAGCCAATCCATGGGAAGATGGATTATACAAACAGCAGCCACAGGATCACGGAATAGAAGATCAATTGGATTGGAAATTGCTGGCTGCTTCTCAACAGGCCTTCAACGATCAGGTGCCGATTTTGGACCATTTTACGGTGAACAATCGGGATCGGGCGGTAGGTACGTTGTTGTCGAATGAAATCTCCAAGCAATTCGGGGCAGTAGGATTGCCCAAAGGCAGCTTACACTTCCAATTCGAAGGCTCCGCAGGCCAAAGTTTTGGAGCTTTTGCCGCCCCGGGAATTCGCTTTGAGCTAGAAGGAGAAGCGAATGACTACCTCGGAAAAGGACTGTCTGGCGCGGAAATCATTGTGTACCCCAGCAAAGAAGCCCCCTTTGAACCGGGAAAAAATATCATCGCAGGCAACGTCGCTCTCTATGGCGCTACTTCTGGAGAAGTATTCATCCGAGGCATCGCAGGAGAGCGCTTTGCGGTCCGAAATTCTGGTGCCAAAGCGGTGGTAGAAGGGGTCGGCGATCACGGGTGCGAATACATGACGGGTGGCCTGGTGGTGGTGTTGGGAAAAACCGGCAGAAACTTCGCGGCAGGGATGAGCGGTGGCATCGCCTATGTGTATGATCCCGATCAACAGTTTGAGCGCTTGTGCAACCTGGAATTGGTGGATTTGGATGAATTGGAGGCTTCGGACAAGGAACATTTGCAGCAGTTGATTCAGAAGCATTATACCTTCACGGGAAGTCGCATCGCATTGAAAATAATGACTGATTGGGAGGGGGCTTTTGCTCACTTTGTCAAGGTCATGCCGAGGGATTACAAACGAGTGTTGAAAGCCCGAGAACTGGAAGCCTGGAAAAACAACCGCAAAATGATTGGATGATATGGGAAAGCCGACTGGGTTCATGGAATTTGAGCGGGAACTTCCTCGCAGCTTGCCGCCTGAAGAGCGGGTCAAGGTCTATCAAGAATTTTATCAGCCGATGTCCGAATCCAAAACGGTCGAGCAGGCAGCTCGCTGTATGGATTGTGGGGTTCCTTTTTGTCATCATGGCTGTCCCTTGGGCAACAACATTCCTGACTTCAATGATGCCGTTCATGAAGAGGACTGGGAAGCAGCCCTTCAGATCTTGTTGACGACCAATAACTTCCCAGAGTTTACGGGCCGCATTTGCCCTGCACCTTGTGAAGGATCTTGCGTGCTGGGGATCAACAAACCTCCGGTGGCCATTGAGTATATCGAGAAAAGCATCATTGAAAAAGCATTTGAACAAGGTAAAATTCGCCCCAATCCCCCCACCTATCGAACGGGGAAGAAGATCGCGATCGTAGGCTCTGGTCCGGCAGGTCTCGCAGCGGCGGATCAGCTGAACAAAGCGGGGCATACCGTCACCATCTTTGAGCGAGACGAAAAGCCCGGTGGACTGCTTCGTTTTGGCATTCCAGACTTCAAACTGGAAAAACAAGTGGTCTCTCGCCGCATCGCCTTGATGAAAGCAGAAGGGATTGAAATGATCTGTGGAGTCGAAATAGGGGAAAGCATACCTGTCGCACAGCTGCAAGAGGCCTTCGATGCCGTCTTGCTCTGTGTCGGCTCCACTGTCCCCCGCGATTTGCCGATTCCCGGTCGGGAGTTAGCGGGCGTTCAATTTGCCATGCCTTTTTTGACCCAACAAAACCGCAAAGTTTCCGGTCTTTGGAAGAATCAATGGGAGGAAATCTCCGCTGAAGGTAAGCAGGTCGTGGTCATTGGCGGGGGAGACACCGGAGCAGACTGTGTGGGAACTTCCAATCGGCACGGGGCGGCTTCTGTTACCCAACTAGAACTGCTAGGCAAACCTCCGATGGAGCGTGGCCCAGATAATCCCTGGCCAGAATGGCCGATGATCTTGCGTACTTCGTCTTCTCACGAAGAAGGCTGTGAGCGTCAGTGGTCCGTCCTCACCAAGGCATTCCTCGGAGACGATGAAGGGAAGCTCAGAGCGATTCAGACCGTAGAGATTGAATGGCGAAGTGGGGAGAAGGGATTTCAAGAAGTACCTGGCTCTGAAAAAGAGATCCCCTGTGATCTCGCTTTGCTGGCCATCGGCTTTGTATCTCCGGAACCAGACGGCATGTTGGCTCAGCTGGGCGTAGCAATTGATCAGCGCGGCAACATTGCAACGACGAATTATCACAGCTCCTGCGAAGGCGTATTTGCCGCAGGAGATATGCGCCGGGGGCAATCCCTGGTGGTTTGGGCCATCTCTGAAGGGCGGGAAGCAGCTCGCGCCCTGGACGAATGGCTCATGGGCAGCACACGGCTACCCAGCAAAGACGATTCACTCGTCCACATCCAATAGGCTACTCTGACCCTGAAAAGGGATCTATACACAGTCGGGACTATTACTATCTGCACAGACGAGCCGGAAGAACGCAAGTTCTTCCGGCAGCTGTGCCCGAAATCCGTCAGGTTCTCTCCAAGTCAATTGTCTTGGGAACTTGACTTCGTGCCTATTTCGGTGCTATCTTTCCTTCATACAGAGCTCTGAAATGCGACAGGATCGTGAGATCGTGTCCCTTTCATTTCCCAATCACTCTTTTTCCCTCCTGCTGCCTGTCCCTTGGATAGGGCAGGAATCACCTTTCATCCAGTGATTTGTCATGAGCTTTGACCCATCCTTTCTCAAGGACCTAAAACAAACGATCCTCCAAAGTCGCTATCGCGCTGCTCAACTCGCCAATCGGGAGCTATTGGGCTTGTATTTTCAGGTAGGAAACATGATCTCCGAACGTACCCAAGCTGAAGCCTGGGGCAGCAAAGTGTTGAATCAAATTTCCGCTCAACTCCAGCAGGAATTGCCGGGATTGAGAGGATTTTCGGCAAGTAACCTGAAAAAGATGCGCCTCTTTTTTGAGGCATGGAGCCCCTATCTGGTAATTGGGTCGCCAGTGGCGAACCAATTAGAAAGCAGGCCAGAAATGCTTCCAGCAGCATTTAGGGAAACTTTTCTCATGGTAAGCTTCACTCATCACCAATTGATTTTGTCCAAAACCCAAACCATCGCAGAACGGATCTACTATGTCCAACAGGTAGCCCAGAATTTTTGGTCGAAACGCACCTTGGAACACCACCTCAAAAGTCGATTGTATGAGACCAGCGGTAAATTGCCCAATAACTTCCAAGCCACGCTGGGTCCTGAGCAGGCCGAAAAAGCCATCCGAGCTTTCAAGGATAGCTATCTGTTGGACTTTCTCAACCTCGAAGATCCCGAGGATGAAGACGAACGCGTGTTGGAGCAAGAGTTGGTACGCAACGTCCAGAAATTCCTCCAATCCCTCGGGCCACATTTCGCCTTTGTTGGCAATCAATATCGCTTGATTGTGGAGGAACAGGAGTTTTTTGTGGATTTGGTGTTCTTTCACCGTGGGCTGCAATGCCTGATAGCTTTTGAACTCAAGCGTGGCAAATTCAAGCCGGAATATGTCGGCCAAATGAATTTCTACTTTTCGGCTTTGGATGATGTGGTTCGACAGCCCCATGAAAATCCCAGCATCGGCATCATCCTTTGTCGGGAGAAAAAGAACAAAATCGTTGAATATGCCATTCGGGACTTGAATCAATCCATGGGGGTAGCCACCTTTCATACCTTACAAGATATGCCGCCTACCTATCAAGAGCACTTGCCAAGCCCCGAGGATCTCAAGCGCTTATTGGAATAGATTCGCAGAGGAATCAGGGGAGGAAAACCACTTATCCTCCGCTGATACCGCTTGTCACTTTTTCCGCTGGAAGTGCTTTGTGAAGGCGTAACATAGAGAAAAATCCTTACGTCTTATGAAAACTCTTTTGATTCTCTCGATGTATTTTTTGCTTCCCCTTGCTTTACTAGTGGTGCAGGCTGCTCCGAATGGCCCCGTTGGCAGTTGGGAAGGTACCCTCAACGTTCAGGGGATTTCTTTGCGGGTGGTTTTCCATGTCAGCGAGGCGGACGGGGACTACAAAAGCACCATGGATAGCCCCGATCAACAAGCATTTGGTATCCCTACCGATGCAACCACCTGGTCCGATGGACAGCTCCAGATCAAGGCTGGAAAAATGAGCATGAACTTCATTGGTCAACTAGAAGGCGACCAAATCGTTGGCACCTTCCAACAAAACGGGATGGACTTTCCCCTTAGGTTGACTCGCCAAACAGAAGAGCAAACGACAACACCTCCCAAACCTGAGTCCCGTCCCCAGGAACCTCAGGAACTCCCTTATCAGCAGGAATCAGTGAATATTCCGGTTTCTGCTGGGGGGCATTCTCTGGGAGGCACCTTGACCCTGCCAGCAGATGGCAAATTCTCCCAGACGGTGATCCTGATCAGTGGCTCTGGCCCTCAGGATCGCGACGAATACCTGCCTTCCGCCAATCACCGCCCATTTTTGGTGCTGTCCGATCATCTCACTCGCCAGGGAATCGCCGTACTGCGCTACGATGATCGAGGAGTAGGCAAATCTACCGGAGATTTTGCTGCCGCCACGACCGCTGATCTTGCCGAAGATGCCGCCGCCGCATTCGCTTTCTTACAAGCTCGCCCGGACATGAAGGGCAAGGCGATTGGCTTGATGGGGCATAGCGAAGGAGGCATGATCGCTCCGATGGTAGCGGCCAATCATTCGGAGGTAGCTTTCATCGGGTTGTTGGCGGCTCCCGGGACCCCCATTCCAGAGTT
>JBCCCJ010000116.1:0-8951 GCA_039033615.1 Bacteroidota bacterium | reverse complement strand
CCAGCAGACTCTCAAAGCTCCATCATTACCAAATCACTTTTTTAGAAACTCTCAACTGAACTTCATTATAATATGTGGTACGAAATATTCAAATTTGAAATCCGATACAGACTAAGTCGCCCGGAGACTTCAGGATTACTTGTCCGTTGTTTTGTACGAAAGTAATAGTCAAGGAAGGCCGCATGCATGCTGATGTAGCGCATCAGGAGACAGAAGAACACGGCCTGGAGGTTGTGCTGTCAAGTCGATCAGACGTGTCGACCTGGCTCGTCTGCAAAAAGCATTTTCAGGGTGTTCGATAATTTGCTGTCAAAATGATCCGCACGATGTGGAGGGCGGGACCATGTCCCTCATTTTTGACCTCAAAGCTCCTCAGGGAAGCCCCTGAGGCGGGTACCTTTCCCTCTTCACTTCCCTCTTCTCGATCAGCTCACGACAGCGGTTGCTTTTGTTTCTCCCGTCCCCATTGCGCTTTGTTTTACGCGCATTTGCTCCCAGATGGTACAGAGGGCGCTAGAAGATTCACCGTCGCCTGCACGCGAGTGGGTTGGTGCCGACGATGACGGAGGCAAACGTCCCACATCCCGGATATCCAGGACATCGCTTGAAGCGAGCTCAACCCCTGGAAATCCCAGTCAATCGGGCTCTCTTCGAACACCCCGTGCGCTTACGTCGGACTCCATGTTGCTGCGTCGAGCGATCTGGGTGGCAGCTGTGCTTGACAGCGAACGCTTCTCTTTGGGCATATTGATCGCTTGCGTTGTGTGCGGAATGTTCGTTGCTTGTGCCTCTGTGGGCGTGTGCGCTTGGACACGATGTCTCAGGAGAAGCCGAGAAAGGAGGAAGCCGAACGAACACGGTGGGGCTAGGCAGTTTAGGGGGCTGCAGAAGTCATCGTCAGCAAAGCACGACAAATTGGCGTGAATGGTGCGGTCGTTGGGATGATGTTCAGTTTCCCGGTCAGTGTTTTGCTGATGCTGTATGGATGTAGTGTAGGAGCTTAGCCTATGTGAGGTGCCTATATGGCCGCTCCGATTCGAGCACGTGTTGTCAAGTTGCATGATGGCGGAGAAATGTTTAACCAATTTTCGCCCCTGTGAAATTATTTTGATCACCAAAGTCACTCCATGAGACGCAAGCTCTCCGCGGTTCACCCAGGTCCCCACAGCAAACAACCTCCCACCGTGAATTCATTCGATATTGATGCTTCAACGGAGAAGGTGCTCTGCCCAGGGGCACGACTGCGCAGCTTCGTACCAGAGCAGCGCCAGGACGCACCACTGCATCAACTCGATCTATAAGACTGTTCAGAAGGAGAAAACGCACACGCACAGAGACGGAGAGAGAGACACACACACACCATGCGCTGACCGGCAGCCTTAAACCCTTTTCATCGCAAACAAGCAAACCCAACGGTGTATCAAACGGGAGGGTGTACATTCACGTCCTACGAGTCTTCTCCCGAAGCTGGCGGGGACCTCGGCCCAAAGAGAGGGTCCTGCTGCTGGTTCTCCTTCGTCTCCGTTGCCTCTTGCGCTTCCTTGAGCTCCTGCGCTCGGATGTAGGCATCAGCGTCTTGCTCCTCACCTCTGCCGTTGATGAATTTGTACCCTCCTTCCGGCACTTTGAACGCCTCCAGGTGCGGGGACAAAATTATGACGGGGAACCTGCGTGTTGAAAAGCAAAGTGGGGTGGTGGTGGGGGGGTGATTTTGGCGTCGGCAGTACTTGTCAGTTGTTTTTCAGTTAATAATCAAACAGCACTCGGTGTGTCCACTCCCGTTGCTTTTGCTAGACTTAGCTGCTCGGAAGGTTGGCAAATCGCGCCGGTGCAGATTTACCTCGTTTTGTCCCTTTAGATACGGACTTCGGCATTTCGTTCTGGATGCTGTCGGGGGCTCACGGCATTCGAAACTTCGCAACAACACGAAGCACCGTGTTTGGAAGCGTGCCGGAGTCCGCTCGGCACGAGCAAGGACAGCCAGCCGTGACTCATGACGGCAGGTTAGGGGAGAGAGGTTGGAAGAGAATGTTCTAACGCACGATCGAGAGCACAACAAAGGAAGAGAAGCCAAGGCTACGCGCAGCATCAAGTGAACCGAAGCAGTTGAGAAGATTGCACGAGCTACCCCGTTGAGGCTACCCTATAGACGCACCCCATTCGTACTGTCTTTAGTGCGTGGTGCGGCACCGTTCCACCGCCAGGGAAACGTTGAGGACCTGGAACATCCCACGTGCCTGCACAGCAACCTTCCACGACGACCCTCAACCGCCACGGCTGGTTGCACAACTTCCGGGAGGCAAACAGTAAGCACGGGGGGTGATCCCCGGGACTCACTTCAGGTCCTCTCCAGCATAGAGTTCGGCGAACAGCTCCACCCCTTCCACCCCCAACGGCGAGAGCGCTTTGAGAGGCGCAGCCAGCTTGTCCTCCACAAACGATTCAAACACACCTCGATCCTGAGATGAAAATGAGCGCAACGGTGGGGTCGGAGGTGTGATGATGGTATGCGCCGGAGCCGGGCAACTCACCATCATCGCCGTTCGCGGCCGAAATCGACTCCGACATCGATATCGCCATCAAATGGCAGCCTTGGGGGTGTCGCGGCTCAAGAGTTGCCGCGAACAGAACAAGCCAAGCAACCTGGCGGAGGGGCGTGGAAGCCAACTCAACTCAACTGCCTGTACTCGTAGTCGGCCGATAAACTCCGCGCTCGGCATGTGTACGCGCTTGGAGAGCGGCATGGCCGTTGTGTGAACGATGGCGCTCTCGCATCACTTGAGAAAACGTGGGATTCTTTTCACGTCCAGCCGCCTCACCTCGAACCTGAACCCCGGCAGCGCCAGCAGGACGCTATCCTCGCTCGGATCGTCACCTCCCCCAAGCCCTACCTCCTCGAGCATCTCTTGTACTTCCTCCCTTGCTTTCTCCTTTGCCGTTTCTGCCCTCGCCTCCGCCTTTTCCGTTCCCCCTCCCCCTCTGCTCGGACGCTCTGATTCCGAGTCCACACCCAACGCCTCGGCATTTCTGGCCCTCTTCTCCTCTTCCTTCACGTCCGCTCCTTTCTTCTCTCCTTCGTTCTCGAATGCTGAGGTTAAGCCGTGTTTGGCGAGCGCGGTGGCCTCTTGCCAGAAGGCACCGCAAAGCTCGGCTTCGGTGGTGGCGTTCACCACGACGTACTTGTGCACGGTCAGCAGCTTTCTGCCGAGCTGAATGAAGTCCTCCTCCTCCTCGTCGGCCATACCCAGCATCGTGCGCTGCAACCACAGGAACACTTCTTCCATGACTGCCTTTTGAGATACTGACGTCGTTGCAGAGATAGGACACAGGATTTTGTTCAAGATCCATTCCGTCGTTGGATGGTTGATGACAAGATGATGAAAAGTCGGGGCAGGCGTAGCGCAAGAGCGTGGGGAATCGTTTTGGAGTAGATGAGCATTCCTCCAACGCACAGGCACGAGGCAAGAAGGTGAATTCTCTACATTGAAAGTAGGCTCTTTGGAAGGGGCACGGAGTTGAAGCTTGTGGTGCGCCCTTTCCGCTGAAGAGCTTTCTTACCGTGTGCATGTGGTTGACCCCGAAACGCATGTTGTACATCGACGTACAATCTGTTCAATGACGGACCCTCACAACCGTGGTTGCTAGCGATCAGGATACTTCCAAGCTCAGCCGCGCTCTTCGGACAAATATCACCAAATCGGTTGGGGCTGGCTGGGTTGTCATCGGAAGCAGATCACCCATAACCGTAACCACGAGGGACTCGGGCCGCCTGCCCAGCTGTCACCACTCCGCTGGGAGGAAGAGCTTTCGCTCACCTTGCCCCCATCCTCCTCCTCTCTCTGTGCTTTACCTCTTCTGACGTATGACACAAACGCAACCAACAACTGGAGACACTTCTGCTTTGCACTTGGGCGCAAAGACGACGAACGCCAAACCGAATCAACAAGCAACAAGCAACAAGAAACAAGTAACATCTCAAATGATGCCCGTCACACCCATTACCGCCAGATGATAATGTGGTCAAGACAACGACAACAACAGGTACTCACGAGAGCCGGTCTGCTCCTCTGGAAAGTTGCTCGGAGAAAGCATCCCCACAGAAACTAAACCAAGGGCAGATTGTGATCAGGCGGCGGGGCGAAGTGAACGAGGCGAGGGCGATGAGGAGCCACGATGAACGGGGCAAGCGATCAGCGACAAGTCTTGTATTCTAGGAAAGAAGCTTCACTCGCGGCGGCTCCTGTGACGGACATTAACCTTCGATGTTGGAGGCCCGCTGTGTAGCGGTGGGGAGGCGCCGTGAGCGATCTCAACACCACCCATCACAAGCTGCACTCAAACAACCACCTCTGCCGTACCGAAAACCATGCTAGGGATTTTTGCACTTTTTTTCCGTTCTGCCTATGAACTTCTTTCTCAGACTGGGGCGGGATATCTGGATTCTTTGGCGGGCTTGGTGTTCCTGCTGTTGGTGGGCAAATGGGTGCAGCAGCGCACCTATGATTCGCTGGCCTTTGATCGGGATTATCGGAGTTATTTTCCGTTGACCAGCACGGTGTTTCGGGAGGGAGAAGAAACCCAGGTACTCGTCAGTGAATTGGCCGCCGGGGACGAAATTTTGCTCCGCAACCAGGAATTGATTCCGGGAGATGCCGTATTGGTGGGAGGAGAAGCTCGGATTGATTACAGTTTTGTCTCGGGAGAATCTGCCCCAGTCCGCCAGGAAGTAGGGGACTACCTCTATGCGGGGGGACGACAAGTGGGGCCTGCCATTCGCCTTCGCCTCGAAAAAGCGGTTTCTCAGAGTTATTTGACGCAATTGTGGGAGCAGGATGCCTTTCAGCAATCCAGCAAAGCCCAACTCCTAATAGATCGGATGAGTCGCTGGTTTACCCTGGCCGTGCTGAGCATTGCCAGCCTTTCGGCGCTCTATTGGTGGTGGACGGCGGGGGTAGGGGAGGCCGTACTGGTAGGGACGGCGGTCCTGATTGTCGCTTGCCCCTGTGGACTTGCCCTAACCAGTCCCTTCATCTTTGGCAATGCGATGCGCATCCTCGGTCGGCACGGTTGGTACCTCAAAAATGCCCACGTCCTGGAGCGATTGGCGACTTTGACGATGCTAGTTTTTGACAAGACCGGGACCATGACCGAGGCCCAGGAAGATCTGGCGGTATCCCTGGAAGGTCCGTTGACCCCAGAGGAAACGCTCGCATTTGCTTCCCTTGCCTATCAATCGTCTCACCCCATGAGTAAAATGCTGGTCCAGCACTTGGGGGAACAGACCCTCGCAGAGGTAGAAGCGTTTGCGGAAACGCCAGGGCAAGGCATCAGCGGCCGGATTCGGGGGGGTCGATACTGGATTGGTCGACAAGGATTTGTGTTCCCTGAAGTACAGGAGGAGCAAGTCTCCGGAACCTGGCTCAGCAGTGAACAGGGAGCCAAAGCTTGTTTTCGCAGCGAACAGAAATTGCGAACCGGCTTATCCGAAAGTCTGGATGCGTTGCAAGCGGACTATCAATTGGTGGTCCTCTCAGGCGATCGCCCCGAAAAACGGGCGGCCATTGCTTCGGCAGTGCCAGCGGGCACTCCCTTGCTGTTTGGGCAATCTCCCCTGGAAAAGTTGGCGTTCATCCAGCAGCGCCAAGCGGAGGGCGAGCGAGTCGCCATGCTCGGCGATGGCCTGAATGACGCCGGAGCCTTGCAGCAAAGCGAAGTAGGCATTGCCATCTCTGAATCGGCGGATGCCTTTTCCCCCGCCTGCGACCTCATCATGGAGGGCAAAGCCTTGCCTCGTCTGGGCGCATTTCTCCAATTCAGCCGCAGCAGCCTACGCCTCGTGCGAATCGGATGGTTGATCTCCTTGACCTACAACCTGATCGGGCTGGGATTCGCAGTCCAGGGATTGCTGACTCCTTTGGTGGCGGCGATTTTGATGCCCCTCAGTTCCCTGAATATCCTCGCTTTTGGCCTCATCAGCACCCAACTGGCAGCGAATCGCTTCCTGCCGAGTGACAAAAGTCATGGCCTGCTCTGAAAGGAATCATTCCAGCCGAGCGGTCCTTCCTCTACTTTTGACACATAATCTTTTCACCATATGAGTGCCATTTTCATCCTCATCGGAATCAGTTTGCTAGTTGCTACCGGATTTTTGGCCGCCTTCCTCTGGGCCATGAAAGATGGGCAGTATGAAGATGCCTATACCCCCTCGGTACGGATGCTCTATGAACATCCTGCCCCTCCTCCGGAAGCCGAAGAACCCGAAGCTTCCTGATTGTTCCCTTTCGATTTCATCCCATATTCAAATCTCAATATCATGACCAAGAATCCTGCGTACCAACCCTCTGTGGTGGATTCGTCCCAACGGTCTCAACCCCTGGAAGTATTCAGCTACGACAACAATATTGTTCGTTGGTTTGCAAATGCTACCATTTTCTGGGGAGTGGCCGGGATGGCGGTAGGCCTGATTGCGGCCTTCCAACTGGTGATTCCACAGGGCTGGCTACATGACGGTGTCTCTTTCCTGTCATTTGGTCGCATTCGCCCCCTCCATACCAATGCTGCCATTTTTGCCTTCGTGGGAAATGGCATTTACATGGGGGTGTATTACTCGCTGCAGCGGCTGATGAAGGCTCGTATGTACAGCGACCTGCTGAGCAAGCTTCACTTTTGGGGCTGGCAAGTCATCATTTTGGCTGCGCTCATTACCTTACCCCTCGGGATCACCACGGGGAAGGAATATGCGGAGTTGGAATGGCCCATTGATATCGCTATCGCCTTGATTTGGATTGTCTTTGGCCTGAATATGTTCCTGACCATCCTCAACCGACGGGAGCGCCACCTCTATGTAGCCGTTTGGTTTTACATCGCTACCTGGATCACCGTTACGGTGTTGCATGTGGTGAATAGCCTGGAATTGCCCGTTGATTTGTTCAAGAGCTATTCCATCTTCGCCGGGGTACAAGACGCCCTGGTGCAGTGGTGGTATGGCCACAATGCGGTGGCATTCTTCCTGACCACGCCCTACCTCGGATTGATGTACTACTTCATTCCTAAGGCGGTCAATCGTCCGGTGTATTCTTATCGCCTTTCGATCATTCACTTTTGGGCCTTGATCTTCATCTACATCTGGGCCGGTCCTCACCACCTGATGTACACATCTCTGCCAGATTGGGCACAGTCTCTGGGAATGGTTTTCTCGCTGATGCTCATTGCGCCCTCTTGGGGGGGAATGCTGAATGGCTTGCTGACCTTACGGGGAGCTTGGGACCGAGTACGGAATGATCCTACCTTGAAATTCCTGGTAGTGGCCGTTACCGCTTACGGGATGTCCACCTTCGAAGGACCGATGCTTTCTATCAAGTCTGTCAACGCCATCAGCCACTATACGGACTGGACCATTGGCCACGTGCACATTGGTACGCTGGGCTGGAATGGCTTCCTCACCTTCGGGATTCTGTACTGGTTGATCCCTCGTTTATACAGAACCAAAATCTTCTCCGTCAAACTTGCTGGCGCTCACTTCTGGATTGGCACGCTGGGGATCGTCCTCTACGCCGTACCCTTGTATTGGGCGGGCTGGACGCAGGCGATCATGTGGAAAGAATTTGATGCTGATGGCTTCCTAGTGTACCAAAACTTCCTGGAAACCGTGCTGCAGTTGATGCCGATGTACTGGATGCGCGCCATTGGTGGTACCTTGTACTTAGTCGGAGTCTTCTTGATGATCTACAACGTCGTGATGACCACCCGCAAAGGAAATTTCCAGGCGGAAGAGCCCGCTCAGGCGCCTGCGTTGAAGCCTAAATACGAAAAGCACAAAGGCGAATACTGGCACCGTTGGATTGAGCGTCGCCCCATGCAGATGCTGGTAGGTAGCCTCGTTCTGATCCTCATCGGCGGAATGGTAGAAATGGTCCCAACCTTCATGGTTTCTTCCAATGTGCCGACCATCGAATCTGTCAAGCCCTATACCGCCTTGGAATTGGAAGGGCGCGACCTCTACATCCGGGAAGGCTGCTACACCTGCCACTCTCAGATGATTCGACCCTTCCGCTCTGAGACCGAACGCTACGGAGAATACTCCAAAGCCGGGGAGTTTGTCTATGACCACCCCTTCCAGTGGGGATCCAAGCGGACCGGACCAGACTTGCACCGGATTGGCAAAAAATACAACGATAGTTGGCACTTCAACCACATGCTGGACCCACGAAGTACCTCCCCTAATTCCATCATGCCTCGCTACCCCTGGCTGTACAAAGATGAACTGGACATCAGCAACACCGCTGGAAAAATCCGGGCCATGCAGACCCTTGGGGTACCGTATCCCGAAGGATTTGACCAGGAAGCGGTAACAGATCTGAAGGCGCAAGCCCAACTGATCATCGCCAACCTCAAGGCCGAAGGAACCCTGGACGATGCCACTGCCCAGCAGATGGCAGATAAGGAAATCATCGCCTTGATTGCCTATCTCCAGCGGATGGGAACCGACATCCAAGTATCAAAATAATTGCTGAACCATTTCGAAGGAAGGTCGGCCTTTCCGCTTGCCTTTCTCCCCTCCTTCTCAATCAATCTGAATCATGTACAAAGACGTTTTGCGATCCATAGATGATGCCAGCCTTTTCCCCGTGATAGCCATCGGTATCTTCTTTGTCTTCTTCATGGTCCTCCTTTTTCGGGTGATCAAGATGGACAAAAAGCGGGTAAATAATCTGGCCAGCATTCCCCTGGAGCAGGAAATCGTTGCTTCCCGAATTTCGCCTCAACCCTCCAACAACTAAGCTTATGCAACGCAAGTCAGTCATCATCTCTGCCGGTGCGACCGCTCTGCTCCTGTTGCAACCCTTGCTGGGAGTGGCTCAGGACACCGCCGCACCCTCTGTTGCTCCCCGTGTTCCTTCGGAGGTCATCTGGACCCTATTGGGAGCAGCCCTTATGCTCGCCATTGCGAT
>JBCCCJ010000115.1:0-8958 GCA_039033615.1 Bacteroidota bacterium | reverse complement strand
CCTCCACTGAGCTAGCGATGGAAGAACGTAAGACTATGAACGGATTTATGTGGTTTCTCTTGATTATGGCCGGAATTTTTTTCGGGCTCAGAATCTTTGGGAAAAAGATCTTGTTATTTACTGCCAAGCGGCTGACCCAGCGCTTGATGAAGCAAGCGGAAGCGGAATCCCGCAAATTTTCTCAACACTATGACCATGGTGCCAGCAATCGCACCAATGTATACGTAGATGAAGATATCAAGGTATCTGCTCCCAAATCCGGCATGGAGCGCATGAGTGTACAGGAAGATGAAATTGCCGAAGACATCGAATTCGAAGAGCTGAGTGGAGAAAAAGAAATCAACCCCTAGCGAAACGATGATTTCCTTGTTTCCCCCCGCCAAAATCAATCTGGGCCTGATCATCAAAGGCAAGCGACCAGATGGCTACCATTTGTTGGAAACCCTCATGGTTCCGGTGCAAGCACTCACAGATGAGTTGGTGCTCCGTCCTGCGGAAACAGGTTGTCACTTGCAACTGAGCGGACGCCCGTTAGATGGATCAGCAGTAGACAATCTATGTGTCAAAGCCTACCGGGCGCTTCAGGCCCAAGTGCCAGACCTTCCTGGAGTAGCGATCGAACTCACCAAGCATATTCCGGCTGGCGCTGGGTTGGGCGGAGGTTCTTCGGATGCTGCCCACGTGCTGCTGGGCCTCAATCAGATGTATGAGTTGGGCTTGAGCCTGGCAGAGCTTCAAGCGATCGCAGCTCCGCTTGGCGCAGATGTACCGTTTTTCCTGTCCCCCCAACCGCAAATGGCTACGGGAACCGGGACGGAGTTGGAACCCTTTGACCTGCCAGGGGATTTCAGAATCGAATTGCGGCCCCAGCCCATTCATTCCTCCACCGTGGCAGCATATAAAGCCTTGGATCATCGACTTTGCGACCCAGAGCGAAGCCTCTCTCACCTTCTCCAACAACCCACTTCAAACTGGCCGAGCCAACTACCCAACGATTTGGAGCGTCCAGTATTTGGGAGGTACCCTGAACTGGCTGCGGTAAAAGAAATGCTATATGCAGAAGGCGCTTTCTACGCTTCCATGTCGGGTAGCGGCAGTTGCATGTTTGGGCTATTTTCAACGCCTTCATAAAAAATCGCATAGATTCCCAAACCAGAAGCGAAGGGATATTTGTACCTTGCAGCGATTTTGTGGAATCTACGCCCTTTCTATCAACCATTTAACTCTTTCAATTATCATGAACAACCACTTGAAAGTAGGTCTCATACTACTCACAACCTTATGGGGCACCCTTTTTGCCCAAGACCTACCGACGAAATATGAGGGGATGTGGCTGCCTCTTTATCTGGACAGCCTGAACTATGAGGAGATGACCGCCCAAGGCCTGGAATTGACGGCAGATGAAGTCTACAATGAGGAAGTCGCCAGTCTGGAGGATGCGATCCTGCGCCTGGACGGTGGCAGTTGTACCGGGGAATTGATCTCCGGCAAAGGTCTGGTCCTCACCAACCACCACTGCGCGTATGACTATATCGCTAGCCTGAGTTCTGTTTCCTCTGACTTTCTCACCAATGGATTTTGGGCAGAAAATCATGCCGCAGAATTGCCCATCGAAGGGGCCTTCATTTCTTTCCTCGTCCATTCCGAAAACGTGACTCAGCAAGTACTGGGGCAGGTGGGGGAAAATCCCATGATGGCGGAAGAGATCATGGAAGAGATTGCGGCAGAATATGTCAAGGATAGCAACCTGGAAGCAGAGGTCAAAGAAATGTTTCATGGCAGTGAGTACTATCTCATGGTATATGAAACCTTCCGCGACATTCGTCTGGTAGGCGCTCCACCAGAAGCGATCGGCAAATTCGGATATGACCAAGACAACTGGATGTGGCCCCGTCACACAGGGGACTTTGCGCTATTGCGGATCTACGCGGACGAAAACAATGGTCCCGCTGAGTACGCAGAAAGCAATCAGCCATACAAGCCCAAGAAGTTTCTCCCTATCTCCATCAAAGGGGTAGAGGAAAACGACTACGCCATGATCATGGGCTATCCTGGCTCTACCACTCGCTACCTGACCTCTCACGCCATCGAATTGGCAGTGAAGCAGACCAACCCTGACCGCATCCACCTGCGTGAGCAGCGGACCGACATCATGAAACAAGCCATGGACCAGGACGAAGAGGTTCGCCTGAAATTGGCCAGCGAGTACTCTCGCATCATGAACTATTACAAATACTTCATCGGTCAGACGACCATGTTGGAGCGCTATGACATCATTGAAAAACGTCAGTCCGAAGAGGATGCTTTTCAAGAATGGGCCGAAAGTGATCCCGATCGTCAGGCAAAATACGCGGGCGTATTGGGTGAAATCGAAGAACTGTTTGATCTCTATGTAGCGACGGATAAGTTCTGGACCTATTTGTTGGAGAATTCCCTCGCTCCTCAATCTTCCGTTTTTGCCTATCAAACTCTAGGAGAACTGCGAGCTGCATTGGAATCTGGCGAACAAGAAGCCATCGACGAAGCGGTAGCCTCTGCTCGAAAAAATATAGACGAGCACTTCAAGAGCTTTGTCCCCGAAGTCGATGAGGCGATTTTCGAGGCCATGTTTACCAGCTATTATTCCGATATGCCAGAAGGTCTGCATCCTGCTACCTTTGAGGAAATCATGAATCCCGCCCCACCTGCTCCTCCTATCGTAGAGGAAATGCCGGAAGAGGACAAAAAGAAGAAAAAGAAAAAGCGGAAAAAGAAGAAGAAAAAGAAGGCACAGGAAGAGCTGACGCCCATCATTGTGGACGAAGCCCTCGCAATGGAAATGAGTCCTGAAGAGAAGATCATTCAGTTCACGGAGGAAGCCTATGCCACCTCCTTGGCAACTGACCGGGCTCGCATGGAAGCCTTCCTTGAGAATCCTACCCTGGATGCCATCAAAGATGACAAAGTGCTGATGTACATCGGCGGAATCCTAGGTTTCTACCAGGAAAAGGTCGCCATCTCCAAATGGTCCTTTGAATACCAGATCAACACCCTCCGCCAGACCTATCTCCAGGGAATGCGCGAGATGCACGCTGACAAGACCTTCTACCCCGATGCAAACTCTACCATGCGTCTGACCTACGGACGAGTAAAATCCTACGAACCCAAGGACGCGGTAGAATATGAGTTCTACACCACCACGGATGGGATCATGGAAAAAGAAGATCCAGAAGACAAGGATTACTATGTGCCTGCCCGCCTCAAGGAATTGATCGAGAAGCAGGACTTCGGCGATTATGCAGCCGAAGGCGAGCCGTTGAACGTATGTTTCCTCACCACCAATGACATCACTGGTGGCAATTCTGGTTCTCCTGTGATCAATGGCAAAGGAGAACTGATCGGCACCGCCTTTGACGGGAACTGGGAGTCTATGGCGGGAGACATCTATATCTTCCCTCACCTCAGTCGGACCATCTGTGTGGATGCGCGTTACATCCTCTTTGTCATCGACAAATATGCTGGGGCGACGCACCTCCTCGAAGAAATGGACATCCGTCGCTAACTCCAGGTCCTACTCATGGACCTTCACACAAAAAGGGCGAAGCTTGTGAAGCTTCGCCCTTTTTGTGATCAAGTGGACAGGCTATCCCTCTGATTTTCGGATCGCCTTCTCCGCCATTTTCAGGAAGGTTCGCTTCGGGACGTATCCCAATTTTCGGTTGACCACTCCTTCTTCTGAGGTAAGAAACATCATGTCTGGGATGGATCGAATGCGATGAGCCTTAGCAAAAGGATGATTCGCCGGGTCATCCATGTCCAATTTCACATTGATGAAATGCTCATTGAAATAGGCACCTACTTCCGGGTCGGAGAAGACTTCTCTGGCCATGAGTTTGCACGGCCCACACCAATCTGCGTAAGATTCGACAAACAAGAGTTTCCCTTCCGCTTCCGCCTTTGCTTTGGCCTCCGCCAAACTCCCCTCAAAAAACTGAATGCCAGATTGTGCGTACACTGGCGATACAACGAATAAGAGCAACAGGCTGACAACAAACAGGTGAGCTGGATTCTTCATGGTGGTTGGTTCTTTCGTTACATTGAGGTATTTTTGAATATCCCCACATTCATACAGGCAATACGATAGGTCAGGCAGGAGTGTTGTTTCTGCTCGCTTGACACTTTCTGTATCACATCGCATCATTGAACCCGGAAATGACTTCACCCTCCCAAATCAAGCCTGTTCGCCAAATGATTGTGGCAGGATTTGCCATTGCCTTATTGGCGGTAGCAGGTATGGGCATCTTTTTCTACTGGAAGTTTTCAGAATTGAATGAGAACCTGGATCGCTTGACCCAACCGCGGGGATATGTCCTCGAAATGGAGGAGCTGTTATTAGACCTTCAAAAATCAGAAGTCGGGTTGCGGAATTTTGCCATTCGTCGCCAAAGCAATGACTCTACCTTGGTGATGGCCTTTGGGAGAATGTACAAACGCCGAGCGGACAACCTGCGCCTGGAAGCAGGGGCTGATTCTGCCTTGGTCGAGAAAACGGAGCAACTGGAACAATTGGCCAACCAAAAATTTGTGGTCATGAGTCAGATCATCCAGGAGGTGAATCGCCTAGATCAGCAGATCTTTTGGAAACGCCTGCAATCCCAAATCAATCAGCGCACCGATGAACTCCAAGACCTAGAAACCCCAGAGCGAGAAGAAGAGCAACTGAAGGAATTGCAGCAAACCGCCACGGCGCTGAGTGGGGATAGTAGCTTGGCCAGACAAATGGCAACCTGGGACCATGCTTCCTGGCTCTTGATTTTGGACCATGGGTTTTTCCCCCTTCAACAAGCGGTCAATGCCGAATCCTCTTTTCAAGCCTTGCTCTCGAAAGATGAAGCCCTCAGTAAGCAATTGTTGGAGGTGGTCGATGCCGTGAGAAAGGATTTACTCGAAAAAACCTTGGATACCAATGAGGCTGGCAGCTTCGAAACAGAGTTCAATCGGAGCTCGATCTGGCTGTTTTCTACCATCATTCTGGTGGTATGTTTGCTTTTGCTGTGGAATATCTTTCAGACCCTGGATCGCAACCGTCAACTGCAAGAACAATTGGGCGAAGAAAAAGCCCGCGCAGAAAAACTGGCCAAGGCCAAGGAGGAATTTCTGGCCAATATGAGCCATGAAATTCGCACCCCGATGCATGCGTTGATTGGCTTTTCCGAGCAGTTGGCTGGGACTCGTCTCAATCAACGCCAAAAAGACCTCCTGCGCCCCATTCGCCACGCTGCCAACTACCTGTTGGCCCTGATCAACGATGTGCTGGATTATTCCAAGCTGGAATCTGGCGCCTTCCGCCTGGAATCAACGGCTTTTCAGCCCAAGGGGATTCTGGAAGAGGTGGTGCAGGCCCTTACTCCTGGCGCATCAGCCAAAGGGATTCAGCTCAACCTGACATTTGTCAGCGAACTCCCTTCTACCCTCTTGGGCGATCCCCTTCGCCTCCGCCAAATGTTGTTCAATCTCATTGGCAACGCGATCAAATTTACCGAGGAAGGAGATGTTTCTGTTCAAGCGGAATTGAAAAAAGAGGAAAGTGGAAATCCTCGCCTGTACATCCGCATCCAAGATACGGGCATTGGCATTCCGCCGGAGCGACTGGAAACCATTTTCTCCAAATTTGAGCAGGGGGATTCCAGCACCACCCGCAAATATGGAGGAACAGGGCTGGGCTTGCCGATTACCCAAAAACTCGCCCAGATGCACGGAGGCTCGCTCACCGTCGAAAGCAAAGAAGGACAGGGAACCACGGTTCACCTGAAGATTCCTTATCAAGTCGGCGAGCAATTGGAAGAACATGCTACCGAGGTGGCCTATCCTGATCGGACGGAACACTTGAAAGGCATGCGGGTCCTACTGGCCGATGATGAACCCTTCAATCGACAACTGGTAGAGGTCATGCTAGCTAAGTGGGATGTGGAACTGGACATGGTCAGCAATGGAAAAGAGGTCCTGGAAAAATTACAGGAGGGTAAGACCTACGACCTCATGCTCCTGGATTTGCAGATGCCTGAGATGGATGGCTTTGAAACCACCCGATACATTCGTCAGGAATTGAAGTTAGACACCCCCATTCTGGCGTTCACCGCGACCTCTTCCAAAGAAAAGATCGCCCAAGCCCGCACCGTCGGAATGAATGCCCATTTGCTCAAACCGTTTCAAGAAGGCGAGATGTTAGACTTCTTACACCGCTGGCAGGAATTGTCCCAACAAGAAGACCAGGAAACCCAATTGGATGCTACCTGGATTGATACCTCTGCCCCTTCTGCCTCTAGTGTTCCTACCCAATTCGAAGACATGTCCGGTCCAACCTACCAACTCAACACCCTCTATCATATGGCCAACCAAAATCCAGACATGGTGGCCAAAATGTTGCATCTGTTTGTCGATCGCATCGGCCCCCTTCGCAAGCAATGGGTAGCTGCCATCGATCAGGGAAATTTTGATACCATTGGGAAACTCGCGCACAAACTCATTCCGTCTTGCCGCCACCTGGAAATGAATCAGTTGGTGGGAGATTTGAAGCAGATTGAAACCCAGGCCGAAGAAGGCAAGCTCGCTGCGGAAGACCAAAAGCGCTTAATGGAGGTCTTGGAGAACTTAGAAAGTGCTGCAGACCTGATTCAGGGAGAGATTACGGAGTTGGAGAAGTAAGAAGGATCTCCTGAAGTAAGGGCTCCAAGCCCTCATTGAGGCGAGCGTAGCCACCGATTCGCAGGTGGAGAAAATCCTTTTGGTAAGCTTTGTCAACCTTTTTCCCATCAGAGGCCAGGAGCGGCCAGGTATCCAGCAGGTGAAGACCCTCGTCCTGATCGGCCCACCGAACCAGTTCTGCGTTGAGCTTTCCGACGGCTTCTTCCACGGATTCGTCCCAAAACAAGCGCCGCAGCAATTCGATGTCTCCGTGGGGAAAAAGCGTGCTCACCACGACTGGTATGTCTTGTTCTCGGCAGGCCTGTAGGATCGACCAGATGTTTTCCTGGCAATCCCGTTGGATTAGCTCCGCCCGTCCAGGGAAATATGCCATCATTTTGAGGTCGTTGATCCCAGCCTGAAATACCACCACGTCTGGTTTCAAGCTAAGGACATCTTGCTGCATTCGTCCCAACAGTTGAGCCGTAGTTTGGCCTCCTATGCCTCGGTTCACAACAGTAGCTACAGGGACATTCGGGCTGATCCAGCCTTCCGCTCGGGAGTCCCCAAACAATACCACCAGCGGAGAATCTACCGGTATGCGCTCTGATCCATACTGCGTCAGTTCCATCGGATCCAGACGCAGGCGCTGTTCTTCGAGGTAGGTTTCATAAAAGAGTTGATACAGCAATCCCCAAGCGACAATGGAGCCCAGCAGCAAGATCAATAAGGTCCAGGGAAGCAATCGTTTCATGGCAGCGGCGATAGGGATGGAGAGAGGGAATCTGGCGGAAAAATGGGCCGTTCAAAGGCCCCGATATCTGGCGCGCGGCCTTCAAAGCCATCGTTGAAGCCGGGGAGGACTACCCCCTGATCGTGGCCAGGACTACCATCTTCCAACCAGTAAGTTCCCCCAACTGGGCGGGTTACATCCGGTGGTACATTGAGGGAATCGAAACGAAGGCTATCTATCATGAAGCCATGTACTTCTTCCCCTCCAGGCCCTCGAAGTTCTCCAAGGTAGCCATCATAGTCCAGGCTGCTGCTAGCATGACGCACTTCGATTTCAGGCAGGTTGTCCGGCTTTCCTGAGGTCCAGAACAAATTATTTCGGCTGATCACTTTGTACCCAGAAAAGGCCCGATCCGGTCCAGAGATGGGAGTTCCCGCCTGTTCTTGCAATAAAGTATTGTGGAAGAGGTAAATCAATCCCCTGGCCGGGGTTTCGGATTCGTCCAGTTGTCCAGGTGCGTATAGTTTGGCCCAATTGCCTCCGGTTTCTCCCGGTCGTTTTTCGGTATGTCCTGCCACATTTCGCCATACATAGAGCGGCCCAAAGGTGGAATTCGCAGTGGCCAGATGATGGAAAACGTGGCTGGTATAATTGCCCCAGATGCGCACGTTTTCGTTCGCTCCTTCGGCCTCGATCGCATCATCCCAGCAGTGCGAAATGTAATTGTGGGCAATGTCGGCGTTTCGGTAGGGAAAGCCGAAGTAGGTGTGATTGCGCCATTCGCCCATTCCGTCCCGGAAATAGCGACCTGCTTCGGAGTAGATCTTGTTCCTACGAATCACCAGGTCTCCCCCACCCTCCATGATGGTGATGGCTTGCGGACCGACTGATTCCTTGCGAGGGGAACCTGCTTGACCTGCAAAGCTCGCGCCGTAGGTGGGATGATGGATGTGATTGTCCTGAATGGTGATGTGGCGAGGAAAGTATTGGTCACCTTCACTGAAAATGCCTGAATCGAAATTCTGCCCAATGCGAGCTGGGCCTTCCACCTTCCCGCCCCAATCCGCGATGTCGCACTGCTCAACGATGATGTGGTGGTTGCGATTGATCCGTAGGGCATGATTGGTGGCCCCCCGCAGGGTGAAGCCTCGCACGATGATGTAGTTGGTTTTGATCTTGAGACACAACTCATAGGCGCCTTGTACGTCGATCAGGCCGGGATCGCCGGGGGCTGGCATATACAGCAAATAGCCATCGGGACTGCCAGAGCGACGAATGACCAGGGGGCGATTGCGGCTGGAAACATAGATGGTATCTGCAATCGGAACCTCTTCGGACCAGGTACGGATCTTTCCCACTTGTTCGATGGCCCCCTCTTCCAGACTCAATTTCACCTCATACTCGGTCCCCGCCTGCAATTCGACCAAACTGCCCCGGTACTCCCACATGAGTGTGCCATGACCAACAAGTGTAACAAGAGCCACATGCGATGACGGTGGCCAGAAATATCAATCAATCGATGGCAACTGCTGAGGACAATGGACTCGCCCATTACCGCATTT